>LFFF01000022.1 GCA_001510415.1 Actinobacteria bacterium casp-actino6
CGCCCGGGTCGTCGCCGGCGACGACCAGCAGGTCCAGCGGGCCGATCCAGGGCGGCACCTCCGCCGCCGTGACCAGCGGCTCACCGGCGGTCCCGCCGAGGGCGGCGATCAGCATGGCTCCGGCAGCCTCCGCCGGACCTCGCCCGGCCAGCCAGACGACGGTCCGGGGACGTTGGCCACCGGCGACCGACTCCAGCGCGCCCTCCTCCACGGCGGCGGCGATCGACCGGACCTGGGCGCCGGCCATGGCACCGGCCCGTAACAGTCCGTCCCGGTCGGCCTCCTGCAGGCCGGCCGCGTCGTCGAGGTCGACGACAGTGTCGGCGGCACTCATCTGCCTGCCCCGCTACCGGCCGCAATCTCATCGGCCGCCTGGGCGACGATCCGGCTCACCTCATCGGCGGTGCGGGCCTCCACATTCAGACGCAGCAACGGCTCGGTATTCGAGGTGCGCAGATTGAACCAGGCGCCATCGCCCAGATCAACCGTCACCCCGTCCATCTGATCGGTCGAAACGGTCTGCGCGGCAAAGGACTTCACTACAAGCGCAACGCATGTGGGCGCATCGTTGACCCGGAAGTTGATCTCGCCCGACGCCGCGTACCGCTGATAGGAAGCCATCAGGTCCGACAGCGGAGCGTCCTGTCCGCCGAGGGCAGCCAGCACGTGCAGGGCCGCGAGCATGCCGGAGTCCGCGCCCCAGAAGTCCCGGAAGTAGTAGTGCGCCGAATGCTCGCCGCCGAACACCGCACCGGTCTGCGCCATCAGGTCCTTGATATAGGAGTGCCCGACCCGGGAGCGCACCGCCACCCCGCCCCGTTCGGCGATCACCTCCGGAACCACCCGCGAGGTGATCAGGTTGTGGATCACCGACGCCCCGGGGTCGCGAGCCAGTTCCCGGTCGGCGACCAATGCGGTGACCGCCGACGGCGACACCGGGTCGCCGTTCTGATCCACCACGAAACAGCGGTCGGCATCGCCATCGAAGGCCAGTCCGATATCTGCACCGGTACTGCGGACGAAGTTCTGCAGATCCACCAGATTGGCCGGCTCCAACGGGTTGGCCTCGTGGTTGGGAAACGACCCGTCGAGTTCGAAGTACAACGGCAGCAGGGTCAGCGCCGGGATCGGCCCCAGCACGGCCGGGGCGGTGTGCCCGGCCATCCCGTTGCCGGCGTCGACAGCCACCCGAAGCGGCCGAAGCCCGCCCACATCCACCAGCGAGCGCAGGAACTGCCCGTAGTCGTCGAGCACATCCCGGTCGTCCAGGCCGCCCCGCGGACCGTCCCAGGCCGGCACCCCGTCGATCACCTCATCCCGGATCACCGCCAGACCGGTGTCCTCGCCGACCGGTTTCGCCTGCGCCCGGCAGAGTTTGATGCCGTTGTAGGCGGACGGGTTGTGACTCGCGGTGAACATCGCACCGGGACAGTTCAGCAGACCGGAGGCGAAGTACAGCTCGTCGGTGGAGGCCAGGCCGATGCGCACCACGTCCAGACCCTGGGACATCACCCCGTCGGCGAAGGCGGCGGACAGCCCCGGGGAACTCTCCCGCATATCGTGGCCGATGACGACGCGACCGGAATCGCGGGCACCCTCGCTGCGCATCAGTCTGGCGAAGGCCGACCCGACGTCGAACACGAAGGCGTCGTCGATCTCCGAACCGACCAGTCCACGCACGTCATAGGCCTTGATAACGCGGCGCACGTCAGCGGCAGGCCTGGGCATGGCGAACTCCTGAGACGACGGGATTGCTCTGGCCGTCCAGCCTAGCCGGGGGCGTCAGTCGGCGGGGTCGGGTAGAACCCGAAGGTGCCCGCGGCGTCGGCCGGCCGCGCCGTTGCGGGGCGCTACCGGGGGGATCCCGGAGCGCGGCGCACCCAAGTGCGGGGCTGCGAGCGGATCGGAGAATCCGGCGATCGGCGGCCCACCGGCCACCCGGCCCTCGCGAACCGCATCGGCCAACGCGACGAGGTCGTCCTCGTCGGGGTTGGTCGGCAGCGGCGCGGCGTGGCGCACCAACTCCCAGCCGCGCGGCGCGGTGATCCGGGTGGCGTGGCCCAGACACAGATCCCAGGTGTGCGGTTCGCGGTCGGTCGCCAGCGGTCCCACCACTGCGGTGGAGTCCGAATAGACGTAGGTCAGCGTCGCCACCGCGTAGTGCGAGCACCCAGGCCGGATGCAGCGACGGGGAACATTCACGTTGGCGAGGCTATCCCGGCGAAATGCCCGCGCGCGCCGGACACGCGCACCGATCGGGCTGCCGATGTACAACCGTTACGATCTGCAGTTCATGTCCGACAGCCGCAGTTCCCGGCGCGGCGGCGGCGCGGCGGGTGGCTCGCGGCGCGGGCGCGAGATGCGGGGTCCGCTGCTTCCACCGACCGTTCCGGGCTGGCGAAGCCGCGCCGAGCGGTTCGATATGGCGGTCCTGGAGGCCTACGAACCGATCGAGCGGCGCTGGCGCAAACGCCTGGCCGATCTCGATGTGGCCGTCGACGAGATTCCCCGGATCTCCCCCAAGGACCCCGGCAATGTCCAGTGGCCCCCGGAAGTGGTGGCCGACGGCCCGATAGCACTGGCCCGGCTGATTCCTGCCGGCGTCGACGTTCGCGGTAACCCCACGCGAGCGCGAATAGTGTTGTTCCGCAAGCCGATCGAACGGCGGGCGAAAGACTCGGTTGATCTGACTGATCTGCTTCACGAAATCCTGGTGGCGCAGGTGGCCGGCTATCTGGGGGTCGAACCCTCGGTCATCGACCCCGGTATGGCCACCGACGACTGAATCAGATGATGCCGCGCTTGAGGCGCCGGCGTTCCCGCTCGGAGAGCCCGCCCCAGATGCCGAACCGCTCATCGTTGGCCAGCGCATATTCCAGACACGCATCCTTGACCTCGCAGCCCAGGCAGATCCGCTTCGCCTCCCGGGTGGATCCACCCTTCTCCGGGAAGAACGCCTCGGGGTCGGTCTGTGCGCACAGGGCATTCTCCTGCCACTGCGGGTCGTCCGGGGTGAGCATCGGCTCGACCGGATCGGGCACCACACTGAGGTGAGCCCGGGCCAGCGATCCGGAATTCATCGGTCCGTCGACGGCGTGCGGAGCACCCATTGCAGCGTGCGGAGCACCCGTTGCGCGCTGCGGAGCGCCCAGCGATCCGAGGAATTGTTCGTAGGACATGTCCGCCCTCCTAACCTGGTCTCGTCGTGAAGTCTGTAGTTTTTTCGAACATGCGGTCGAATCACGGTCTGCGACACCGAAACCGGCAGGTCGACCGGGAAATGACACTGCTGTGATTAGACAGTGCCGAGGTGCCCGGGTCAAGCTGATCAGCCGATTTCCCTACCACTTTCGTTATCGAATCCGGCGTGTCGAGACCATGGCGTGTCTTGCGAGTTGCGTCACTGTGACCGCGTGCACGCTCCAGCGGGCTACCGCCTAGTGTCGGTTGCTGTGAAAGTCACCGTTCTCGTCGGCGGTATCGGCGGTGCCCGATTCCTGCTCGGCGTGCAGCGACTGCTGGGTCTGGGACAGTTCGGCGGTCCGGCCGGCGACAGCGAGCACCGGGTGACCGCTGTGGTCAACGTCGGCGACGACGCCTGGATGTACGGCGTGCGCATCTGCCCCGATCTGGACACCTGCATGTACACCCTGGGCGGTGGAATCGACCCGGAGCGCGGCTGGGGCCACCGCGACGAGACCTGGCACGCCAAGGAGGAACTCGCCGCCTACGGTGTGCAGCCGGACTGGTTCGGACTGGGCGACCGTGATCTGGCCACCCACCTGGTGCGTAGCCAGATGCTGCGGGCCGGCTATCCGCTGTCGCAGGTGACCGAGGCGCTGTGCCGGCGGTGGTCACCCGGCGCCACCCTGCTGCCCGCCAGTGACGACCGGTGCGAAACCCACATCGTGGTCACCGACCCGGACACCGGCGACCGCAGGGCGATCCACTTCCAGGAGTGGTGGGTGCGCTACCGCGCCAAGATCCCCACTCACAGCTTCGCGTTCGTCGGCGCCGAGAAGGCCACCGCCGGACCGGGCGTGGCCGAGGCCATCACCGGGGCCGATGTGGTGATGCTGGCACCGTCCAACCCGGTGGTCAGTATCGGTGCGATCCTGGCCGTCCCCGGCACCCGAAGCGCCCTGCGCTCCACCGCGGCGCCGGTCATCGGCTACTCGCCGATCATCGATGGAAAACCGTTGCGCGGCATGGCCGACGAGTGCCTGTCGACGATCGGCGTCGAGACCACCTCGGAGGCCGTGGGTCGGCACTACGGCGCACGGGCGGCCACCGGACTGCTGGACTTCTGGCTGGTTCACGACGGCGATGAGGCCGACGTGCCCGGGGTCACCGTGACATCGGCGCCGCTGCTGATGTCCGACCCGGACGCCACCGCCGCCATGGTCCGCGCCGGTCTCGACGCGGCCGGGGTGGCGGGGCTGGCCGGGATGGCACCGTGAGCGGCCCCGACCCGGTCGCAGAGCACGGGTCCGCGGCGCCCATCGAAATACTGCCTGTGACAGGCCTTCCCGAGTTCCGGCCCGGTGATGACCTCGCGGCTGCGATCGTCACCGCCGCCCCGTGGCTGCGCGACGGGGACATCGTGGCCATCACCAGCAAGGTGGTTTCCAAGTGCGAGGGGCGTATCGTCGCCGCACCGGCGGACGCCGAGCAGCGGGATGCCCTGCGCCGCAGTCTGATCGAGTCGGAGGCGGTGCGGGTGCTGGCCCGCAAGGGCCGCACCCTGATCACCGCGAACCGGCACGGCCTGGTTCAGGCGGCCGCGGGTGTCGACGGATCCAACGTCGACACAACGGAATTGGCGTTGCTACCGGAGGATCCGGATGCCAGCGCGGCCCGGCTGCGGGCCGAACTGGGCCAACGCGCCGGAGTCGAGATCGGCGTGGTCCTCACCGACACGATGGGCCGGGCCTGGCGTACCGGCCAGACCGACGCCGCGATCGGCTCGGCCGGGGTTCCGGTGCTGCACAGCTACGCCGGCGCGAGCGACGGCCACGGCAACGAACTGCTGGTGACCGAGGTCGCGGTGGCCGACGAGATCGCCGCGGCGGCCGATCTGGTCAAGGGCAAGCTGACCGCGGTGCCGGTGGCGGTGCTGCGCGGGCTGACGCTGCCCGACGACGGATCGTGCGCGGCCCGACTGCTGCGCGGCGGGCCGGACGATCTGTTCTGGCTCGGCACCGCCGAAGCAATCGAACTCGGCCGGCGGCAGGCCCTGCTGATGCGCCGTTCGGTGCGCCGGTTCGCCGATCGCGCGGTCGAGCCTGAGGTGCTACGGGCCGCGGTCGCCGAGGCACTCACCGCGCCCGCCCCGCACCACACCCGGCCGGTTCGGTTCGTCTGGCTGGCCGACCGCGCCCGGCGCACCGAACTTCTGGACCGGATGAAACAGGCCTGGCGGGCCGACCTGGCCGCCGACGGCCACCCCGCCGACGGCATCGAACGCCGGGTGTCTCGCGGACAGATCCTCTACGACGCCCCGGAGGTCCTGATCCCGTTTCTGGTGCCCGACGGCGCCCACAGCTACCCCGACCCGATGCGCACCGCCGCCGAGCGCACCATGTTCACCGTCGCGGTCGGGGCGGCGGTGCAGGCCCTGCTGGTCGCGCTGGCCGTACGGGAGGTCGGTAGCTGCTGGATCGGCTCGACGATCTTCGCCGCCGATACGGTGCGCCGGACCCTCGACCTGCCGCAGGACTGGGAACCGTTGGGCGCCATCGCCATCGGGTACCCCGAGCAGCCGCTACCGCCGAAGGATCCGGCCCCGATAGACGATCTGCTGGTACGCCGGTGAGCCTGCACGAGTCCGCGGTCGCCACCCTGCGCGACTGGGACCCACCCGACCCCGGTCAGGACGCGCTGCGCCACGCGGTGCTGGCGTTTCTACGGGCCCGTCCGGACGGCTGCCAACGGGCCTGTGTCCCCGGGCATGTCACCGCCTCGGCACTGGTGGTCGACCACACCGGCGATCGTGTCCTGCTCACCCTGCACCCCCGGTTCGGCCGGTGGCTGCAACTCGGTGGACACTGCGAGGACGACGACCCCGATATCGTGGCGGCCGCGCTGCGCGAGGCCACCGAGGAATCCGGTATCGCGAGTCTGCATATCGATTCGACCCTGGCCGCCGTCCATGTTCACCCGGTGACGTGTTCGCTGGGGGTGCCGACCCGCCATCTCGATCTGCAGTTCATCGTCACCGCCCCGCCGCAGGCACAGGCCGTCATCAGCGACGAGTCCCTGGACTTGCGGTGGTGGCCGATCGACGCGCTGCCCGAGGGTGCCGACCCCGGACTGGTGGCACTGGTGCAGGCGGCTTTAGCCCGTCAGATGTCCGATGAGTAGCGGATACCGCAGTCCGGGATGAGCACCCCGGGCCACACCCGGGCCCCGCGGAGCAGTTCGCAGCGAGCACCGATATCGGCCCCGTCACCGATCACCCCATCACGGATCAGCGCGCGCGGACCGATCCGCGAGCCGAACCCCACAATCGAACGCTCGACCACCGCGCCGGCCTCGATACGGGCGCCGTCGAAGACCACCGCGCCGTCGAGTCGCACACCGGGGCCGATTTCGGCACCGCGGCCCACCACCGTCCCTCCGATCAGCAGCGCCCCAGGGGCCACCGAGGCGCCGTCGTGCACCAGGCTCTCCCCGCGCCGGCCCTCCAGCGCCGGCGACGGGGCGATACCCCGCACCAGATCGGCCGACCCGCGGACGAAATCATCCGGGGTGCCCATATCCCGCCAGTAGGTGGCATCGACATAGCCGCACACCTTGGCTCCGGCTCCCAGCAGTGCCGGGAACACCTCGCGCTCCACCGAGACCTCCCGGCCGCCCGGGATACCCTCGATCACCGTGCGTTTGAAGATGTAGGTTCCGGCGTTGATCTGGTCGGTGGGCGGATCCTCGGTCTTCTCCAGGAACGCCAGGACATTTCCGTTGCCGTCGGTGGGCACCGACCCGAAGGCCCGGGGGTCGCTGACCCGAACCAGATGCAGGGTGACATCGGCATCACGGTCGGCATGAACGGCCAGCATCGCGCCCAGGTCCATCCCGGAGAGCACATCGCCGTTGAACACCATCACGGTGTCGTTGCGCACCTTGGGGAGCACATTGGCGATTCCGCCGCCGGTGCCCAGCGGCTGCTCCTCGACGACGTAGTCGATCTCCAGCCCGAGCTCGGATCCATCGCCGAACTCCGCCTCGAAGGTCTCCGCTTTGTAGGAGGTGCCCAGGATGACGTGCTCGATCCCGGCGTCGGCGATCCTCGACAGCAGGTGAGTCAGGAACGGCAGCCCGGCGGTCGGCAGCATCGGTTTGGGCGCGGACAGGGTCAGCGGGCGCAGCCGGGTTCCCTTGCCGCCTACCAGAATCACCGCATCGACGTTGGTTTTCTCGCTGTTGGCTGTCTCGCCGTTGGCTATCACCGTGTTCCTCCCGACCTCGCCGTCCGCAGCTCCCGGCGGGACCTGCGCACCGCCGCACGGGCCCGTGCGCGCAGTGCACCCTTCATCGTCCACCGCAGCGGGGCCCGCCATGGGCCGGAGTGGCGATCGGAGAGATAAATGTAGGTGCTTACATGGTGAGCACGCAGATTACGGCCCGGGTCCCGGCCGGTCGAATGGCCCTTGTCGTGCAGGATCTCCGAGCCGGGGACGTAGACGTTGAGCCAGCCGGCCCGGCCCAGCCGGTCACCGAGATCGACATCCTCCATGTACATGAAGTATCTCTCGTCGAACCCCCCGACCGCGTCGAACGCCGACCGGCGCACCAGCAGGCAGGATCCCGACAGCCAGCCGACCGGGCGTTCGCTGGGCTCGAGACGCTCCTGGCGGTAGGACTTGGTCCAGGGGTTGGCCTTCCAGGCGAAGCCGATCACCGCGTGCATGCCCCCGCGAACCAGGCTGGGCAGGTGACGAGCCGACGGATACACCGCGCCGTCCGGGTCGCGGATCAGCGGTCCCAGGGTGCCGGCCTGCGGCCAGCGACCGGCGGCCTCCAGCAGGATGTCGATACTGCCCGGGGCCCACACCACATCGGGGTTGGCCACCAGGACGAACTCCTGCTCCGGGGGAACCGTCGACATGGCCCGGTTGACAGCCGTGCCGTAGCCCAGATTGCCGCCGGTGCGCAGCAGTTCGGTGCCGGGGTAGCGATCCAGCGCCTCCTCCGGCGCGCCGTCGGTCGAACCGTTGTCGGCGATGACCACCCGCACCGGCCGGTCGGTGGCCACCGTCAGCGAGGACAGGAAACGGTCGAGATGCGAACCCGGCGAATAGGTCACCGTGACCACGGTCAGGGCCGGCTCGTCGCTCACGGCGTCGAGGGTATCGGGCCGTCGTCGACCGGCGCGGCAACCGCCTCGGCAAGCGCTTCGCGCCAGGGGCGCAACGGGGTCAGGCCGGCCTGCGCCGAACCGGTCATCGACAGGGCCGAGAAGACCGGACGGTGCGCGGGACGCGGGACGGCGGCGGTACCCACCGGCCGCACCCGCTCCGGGTCGGCGCCCAGGTCGGTGAACACCGCGCGGGCTTGTTCGAAGCGGCTGGCCGTCCCGGCGTTGGCCGCGTGCAGAACCGGAGCCGTGATGCGGCCGGCCGCCACCTCGAGCAGGGCGGCAACCAGATCCTTGACGTAGGTCGGCGACCCGGTCTGATCATCGACCACCTCGATGGTCTTCTCACCGGCCGCCAGCCGGCGCATCACCGCGACGAAATCGGTGCCGGAGCCGCCGGTGTAGACCCAGGAGGTCCGCACTACGTGGGCGCCGGGCAGTTCGGCGTGCACCGCAAGTTCGCCGTCCAGCTTGGATCGCCCGTAAACGCTCAACGGACCGACCGGGTCGGTGATCTCGTACGGCCGGTGCTGCTGCCCACCGGCCACACCGTTGAAGACGTAATCGGTGGAGATGTGGATCAGCCGGGCACCGGCCGCCGCGCAGGCGCGGGCGATATGGCCCGGTCCAGCCGCGTTGATGGCGTACGCGGCGTCCGGGTCGGCCTCGGCGGCATCGACGTTGGTGAATGCCGCGCAGTTGACCACCACGTCGTCGGCACGCACGTGCGCCCGGGCGGCGGCGGGGTCGGTGATATCGAACTCCCGGTGCGTCAGCGCGCAGACGCCATAGCCCTGGCGTGCGGCCTGAGCTGCGAGAAAACGCCCCACCTGACCGCCCGCCCCGGTGATCACCATCCGATTCGACACGATCACGAGTCTGGCACGCCGGTTTCGGCTACCCGGGATGCGCCCGTCCGGCCAGTAACCTGAGCTGGTGCCGGATGAGACGGAAGTGACAGCAGTGACGCGGGCCCGGCCGGTCGCGCGCACTGTCCTGGCCCTGCTGGCCGTGACCATCGTGCTCGGAACCGGGGTGGCCTGGGGCTCGGTCCGGTCCTTCGAGAACGGCATCTTCCACTTCACCACCGCCATGCTGGGCGGACGGGGGGCCAACGACGACGGCGCCGTCGACATCCTGCTGGTAGGTATGGACAGCCGTACCGACGCGCACGGCAATCCGCTGTCGGAGGCCGAACTCGCGCAGCTGCACGCCGGTGACGACGTCGCCACGAATACCGACACCATCATCCTGGTCCGCATCCCCACCAACGGCCGGTCGGCGACCGCCATCTCCATCCCGCGCGACTCCTATGTGGAGGCGCCGGACCTGGGCAAGACCAAGATCAACGGGGTCTACGGGCAGGTCAAGCTCGAACGGATGAAGGAACTCGTCGAGAACCAGGGCATCGACGCCGCCGTGGCTGAGCCGCGGGCGGTCGAAGCCGGCCGCAACGCGCTCATCGAGACGGTGGCCGACCTGACCGGGGTGACGGTGGACCACTACGCCGAGATCGGCCTGCTGGGCTTCTCGCTGATCACCGACGCCCTCGGCGGTGTCGAGGTCTGTCTGAAAGAGCCCGTCTACGAACCGCTTTCCGGGGCGGACTTCCCGGCCGGCTGGCAGCGGCTGGACGGACCGCAGGCGCTGAGCTTCGTCCGCCAACGCCACGATATGCCTCGCGGTGACCTCGACCGGGTGGTGCGTCAACAGGTGGTGATGGCGTCACTGGCCCACCAGGTCATTTCCGGTAAGACGTTGAGCAGTCCGGCCACCCTGAACCGGCTGCAGGATGCCATCCAGCGCTCGGTGGTGATCTCCTCGGGCTGGGATGTGATGGACTTCCTCACCCAGCTGCAGAAACTGGCCGCCGGTAACGTGGCCTTTGCCACCATCCCGGTGCTGGCCGAGGACGGCTGGAGCGACGACGGCATGCAGTCGGTGGTGCGGGTCGATCCCGAACAGGTACAGCAGTGGGTCTCCGGCCTGCTGCAGGACCAGAGCGAGGGCAGGACCGACAAGGTCGCCTACTCCCCCGACCAGACCACCGTGGACGTGTTCAACGACACCGATATCAACGGCCTGGCCGGTGCGGTGTCCGAACGGCTCAGCGCCGGCGGCTTCCTGGAGGGCACGATCGGCAACCACGAGAACGACAGGGTCGCCGAGAGCCAGGTGCAGGCCGCCGCCTCCGACGACCCGGGAGCCCAGGCGGTCGCCACCACACTCGGCGGGCTTGCGGTGATGTCCGACCCGTCGATCCCCCCTGGCACCGTGCGCGTCGTGCTGGCCGACGACTACGCCGGACCGGGTTCCGGGCTGGACGGCACGCTTCCGACGGCGCAGAGCGTGCAGGACATGTCCGCCGAGGTGACCGACGAACCGACTCCGCTGGTGTCGCCGGTGATCACCGCGGGGTCTGACGACCCCAAGTGCGTCAACTGATGAACCTGACCGACGCGCTGCTCGATCCGCTGCTCGGCACCGATCGGATGGGACCGCGGATCACCTACTACGACGATGCGAGTGGCGAGCGGATCGAACTGTCGACGGTGACGCTGGCCAACTGGGCGGCCAAAACGGCCAACCTGCTGCGCGACGAGCTCGGCGCCGGCCCGGACAGCAGGGTGGCGGTTCTGCTGCCCGCACACTGGCAGACCGTCGGGGTTGTGTTGGGCGTGTGGTGGATCGGCGCCGAGGTGGTGCTGGCCGGCGAGAGCGCCGATATCGCCCTGTGCACTGCGGACCGGCTGGCCGAGGCCGACGAGGCGGCTGCCGGTGGCAGCATGACGGGCGAGGTGGCGGTGCTCTCGCTGGACCCGTTCGGCGCGCCGGTGCCGGATCTGCCGGTCGGTGTCACCGACTACGCGACAGCGGTGCGGGTACACGGCGATCAGGTGGCCGGTGAGCGAGCTCCGGGCCCGGCGCTGGCCGGCCGGTCGGTCGAGGAGGTGCTGGCCGCCGCGCAGCGCAGCGCCCGGACCAGCGGGCTGACCGCCGGGGACCGGGTGATGTCGGACCGGCCGTGGTCGACCGACCAGGAACTCATCGACAACCTGCTGGCGGTACTGGCCGCCGGGGCGTCGCTGGTGCAGCTGTCACACCCCGACCCGGCGGTGCTGGACCGGCGACGGGTGACCGAGAAGGTCACCCGCACCCTGGACTAGGCCGGAGCAGCGGCCGGAGCCGGAGCAGGTGCCGAGGCATCCCACACGGCCGGATCCTCGGCCGGGAAGGTCGGGCACTTGGCCGCGATATCGTCGGCGACCGGCTCCGCTGCGGTGAAGATCGACACGTACTGGGGGAAGATGCCCACCAGCGTGTTCACCTCGGCCTGCCGCTCAGCCGGCGGCTTCTGCAGCAGCAGATTCATGTGGTAGACGATGCCGCCCTGGACCCACCGCGGCTCGGAGTTGTACTTCCCGATCAGTTCGCCGTAGGCGATGGGGTCGACAACCTTGGTCGCGGCCATGATCTGATCCAGCGAGCAGGTGGTGTTGAGCATGGACGGCGGGACGGTGCTGTCGGCGGCGGCCGGACCGGCGAACCCTACCGAGGCGAGGGCGACGGCACCGGACACGACAGCGGCTGTGCGCAGAATATTCACCGGGAGCAATTTAGGCGCTGGGGGTGGGCCGGGTCAATTTCAGCCGGAACCCGCCTAGGCTGGCCGCCATGAACCGGCACCGCCCACCGCTGGATATCGCCGGGGTGCGGCGGGACCTGGTCGGGCCCGGCCGCGCCCTGCGCAGCATCGAGGTGGTGGACAGCACCGGATCGACCAATGCCGATCTGCTGGCCCGCCACGGCGCCGGTGAGGATATCGACGGCGCGGCGCTGATCGCTGAGCATCAGAGCGCCGGCCGGGGCCGCAACGGGCGCAGGTGGTCCACCCCGGCGCGCTCGCAGATCGCCCTGTCGCTGGGAGTCGGCGCGGCCGGCCTGGCGCCGGCCGGTTGGGGCTGGCTGCCACTGCTGACCGGGGTTGCCGTCATCGACGCCGTCGCCGCTACCACCGGTATCAAGGCCGGGCTGAAGTGGCCCAATGACATTCTGGTCGGCGAACGCAAGCTGGGTGGAATCCTGGCCGAGGTCGCCGCACCGGATCCGGTGATCGTGGTCGGTCTGGGCCTCAACGTCTCATTGGAGGCCTCCGAGATCGACGACGTGGCACCCGATCAGCAGGCCACCTCACTGCTGATACTGGGCTCGACGATGACCGACCGCAGCGTGCTGCTCGGCGCCATCCTGGCCGAGTGGACCGCGCGCATCGACCGCTGGCGCGCGTCCGGCGGCGTGGACCATTCGCTGCTCGACGACTACCGCCGCCGCAGCGTCACGCTGGGCACCCGGGTCCGGGCAGAACTACCCGGCGGACGTGAGATCATCGGCGTTGCAACCGATCTCGACGAACTCGGGCAGCTGAAGATAGACACCGGAACCCAAGCCGTCAGCGTGGCGGCCGGCGATATCACCCACCTGCGGCCGGCCGACTGAGCCGTCCGCCGCCGACCGGCTTGGTCAGCGCAGCAGGGCGCGCGACATGACCACCCGCTGAATCTGATTGGTGCCCTCGTAGATCTGGGTGATCTTGGCGTCGCGCATCATTCGCTCCACCGGGAAGTCGACGGTGTAGCCGGCACCGCCGAACAACTGCACGGCGTCGGTGGTGACCTCCATGGCCACATCCGAGGCGAAACATTTCGAGGCCGCCGAGATGAACCCGAGATCGCCCTCGCCGCGCTCGGCCCGGGCCGCCGCCGAGTACACCATCAACCGGGCCGCCTCGACCTTCATGGCCATATCGGCGAGCATGAACTGCACACCCTGGTTGTCGGCAACCGGGCGGCCGAACTGCTTGCGGTCCTTGGTGTAGGCGATCGCCGCGTCCACCGCGCCCTGCGCGATGCCCACCGCCTGCGCACCGATGGTGGGCCGGGTGTGGTCCAGGGTGGCCAGCGCGGTCTTGAAACCTGTGCCGGGCTCGCCAATGATCCGGTCACCCGGGATGCGGCAGTTCTCGAAGTACAACTCGGTGGTCGGCGAACCCTTGATGCCCAGCTTGCGTTCCTTGGGGCCCACCACGAAACCCTCGTCATCCTCGTGAACCATGAACGCCGAGATGCCGTTCGGGCCCTTGTCCGGATCGCTGACCGCCATCACGGTGTACCACGCCGACTTGCCGCCGTTGGTGATCCAGCATTTGGAGCCGTTGAGGATCCAGTCATCGCCGTCGGCCTTGGCCCGGGTCCGCATCGCGGCGGCGTCACTGCCGGCCTCCCGCTCCGACAGGGCGTAGGAGGCCATCTTGCCGTCGGCGATCTCCGGCAACACCTGCTTCTTCAGCTCGTCGGAGCCGCGCAGGATCAGGCCCATGGTGCCCAGCTTGTTGACCGCCGGGATCAGAGAAGCCGACGCGTCGACGCGGGCCACCTCCTCGATCACGATGCAGGCCGCCACCGAGTCCGCACCCTGGCCGGCGTACTCCTCGGGCACGTGGATCGCGTTGAAGCCCGACGCGTTCAAGGCGTCGAGGGCCTCCTGCGGAAACCGCGCCTCCTCGTCCACCGCGGCGGCGTACGGGGCGATCTCCTTCTCGCACAGCGCCCGGATCGCCGTTCGGAGCTCCTCGTGCTCCTCAGGCAACTGGAAGACATCGAACTTCGAATTACCGGCCCAGCCAGCCATGACAGCCTCCTCAAGCTTCTCGTGGCCAAGATTACCCGCTTGTCTACTCCCCGAGTAAACGCTCCCGCAACGCCCGGTCCTTGGCCGCGACCTCGGCCTCGAGGCCGGCCTGGAAATCCTGCATCCGGCCGCGAAGTTCGGGATCGGCCGAACCCAGAATCCGCACCGCCAGCAGTCCGGCGTTGCGGGCCCCGCCGATAGACACACAGCCGACCGGAACACCGGCCGGCATCTGCACGATCGACAGCAACGAGTCCAGGCCGTCGAGCTTGGCCAGCGGCACCGGGACGCCGATCACCGGCAGCGCGGTGGCCGAGGCCACCATGCCGGGCAGATGCGCGGCACCGCCGGCGCCGGCGATGATCACCTCCAGGCCCCGACCGGCCGCGCCGCGGGCGTAGTCCAGCATCAGGCCCGGGGTGCGGTGCGCCGAGACCACCCCCACCTCGAAGGGCACCTCGAATTCGGCCAGCGCCTCGGCAGCGGCGGCCATCACCGGCCAGTCGCTGTCGCTGCCCATGATCACGCCGACCCGGGGCTGACTCATGTGCTGGCTCATCGGCGCCGCTCCTCCTCGTCGCTGCGCTCCGCATCGTCACTGGCGCGCCATCCGTCGGTCCACTCCGCGTGCGATAACCAGTGTGCCGCCCGTTCGGCCCGCTCCCGCACACCGGCCACGTCGTCCCCGTCCGAGCCGAGAACGTTGACATGCCCGATCTTGCGGCCCGGCCGCTCCTCCTTGCCGTAGAGGTGCACGTGCGCCTCCGGGATCCGGCCGAACAGGTGGTGCAGCCGTTCGTCCATGCTGATCACCGGGGCCACCGGCGCGCCCAGCACATTGGCCATCACCGTTACCGGGGCCAGCGCCCGGGTGTCGCCGAGCGGGTAGTCCAGCACGGCCCGCAGATGCTGTTCGAACTGGCTGGTGACCGCGCCGTTCATCGTCCAGTGGCCGGAATTGTGCGGGCGCATGGCGAGTTCGTTGACCATCAGCGCGCCGTCGGTCGTCTCGAACAACTCGACCGCGAGCACCCCGACCACGCCCAACTCCTCGGCGATCCGCAACCCCAGCTGTTCGGCCTCGGCACCCAGCCGCTCGGACAGGTCCGGCGCCGGCGCCAGGACCGTGACGCAAATGCCCTGGCGCTGAACGGTTTCCACCACCGGCCAGGCCGCGCCCTGGCCGAACGGCGATCGGGCGACCAGGGCCGCCAACTCGCGGCGCATCGACACCCGCTCCTCCAGCAGCACCGGCACCCCGTCGGCCAGGTAGCCGGCCACCGCCTCCCGGGCGGCGTCGATATCGTCGGCCAGCACCACACCGCGGCCGTCGTAACCGCCGCGAATCGTCTTGACCACCAGTGCGCCGCCCACCAGCTCGGCGAAGGTGTCGACATCGTCGATACCCGTCACCTCGGTGAACCGTGGCACCGGAGCCCCCATCGCGGCCAACCGCCGCCGCATCGCCAACTTGTCCTGGGCGTAGACCAGGGCCTGCGGGCCGGGGAGCACCGTGACCCCCTCGGCGACCAGGGTGTGCAGCGACTCGGTCGGCACATGCTCGTGGTCGAAGGTCAACGCGGCCGCGCCGGCGGCGGCCCGGCGCAGCGCCGCCAGGTCGGTGTGGGATCCGAGCACCACGTCGGGGCTCACCTGGGCGGCCGGATCCTGCGGGCTCACCGCAAGCACCCGAAGGGTCTGGCCCAGGGCGATCGCGGCCTGATGGGTCATCCGGGCCAGCTGCCCGCCACCCACCATCGCCACCACAGGTCTGCTCGGCACGACGACTATGGTGACACGGCCGGGCTTGCCAGGATTTACCACCGGTGACCAGCGCCACTACGCATCAGGTGCCGTTTTCCGTAGAATTCGCCCTTGTGTCCTTCGCTGATGCCACGATCGCCCGGCTGCCCCGGCCGGTCCGACCCTTTGCTGAGCGGCATCACGAGCTGATCAAGTTCGCGATCGTCGGCGCCACGACCTTCGTCATCGACTCGGTGATCTTCTTCACCCTCAAGCTCACGATCCTCGAACCCAAGCCGGTCACCGCCAAGGTGATCGCCGGCATCGTCGCGGTGATCGCGTCCTACATCCTGAACCGGGAGTGGAGTTTCCGGGACCGCGGCGGCCGGGAACGCCACCACGAGGCGTTGCTGTTCTTCGGGGTGAGCGGTGTCGGCGTCGTGCTGAGCATGGCACCGCTGTGGTTCTCCAGCTACGTGCTGGGCCTGCGGGTGCCGAACGTGTCGCTGGCGATGGAGAACCTCGCCGACTTCCTGTCCGCGTACCTCATCGGCAACCTGCTGCAGATGGCGTTCCGGTTCTGGGCGTTCCGACGCTGGGTGTTCCCCGACGAGGTCGGCCGCGAACCCGACCGGGCGCTGGAGTCGACGTTGACCTCCGGCGGCATCGTCGAGGCAATCGAGGACGAGATCGAGGCCCGTGAGGCTCGCCGCGGTGTGGTGACCCCACTGCGGCGGCGGCGCCCGCCGCCGGCAGCCTAAAGGGTGTCGAAGACTTCGTGGTAGAGCAGTGAGTGCACCTGCTCGACCTGCGGGATATCGAAGAATTCCAGCGGGTCCTGCGACGCCGACTCGATGATCAGGGTGCCGGTGCGCACCATTCGGTCGATCAGCCCGTGCTGAAACTCCACGCTGTTGATCCGGGCCAGCGGGATGTCGATACCGGCCCGGGTCAGCAGGCCGTGGCGGTACATCACCCGCCGGTCGGTGATGACGAAATGGGTTGTCAGCCAGGCCAGGAACGGGCGCACCGTCAGCCAGCCGACGGCCAGCAGCCAGATTCCGGCGATGACCGCCGAGACCACCCGCCGGGCGGCCGGATCCCAGCCGGTCCGGCTCACCACCGCCGCGAGGAATGCGGCCACGGCCGTGCTCAGCAGCAGCGCCAGAATCGGGCCGACGAGTCGCTTCCAATGCGGATGGCGGTGCAGCACCACCTGTTCATCGGCGGCCAGCACGTTGTTGGGGTAGCCCATGACGTTTCTCCTACCCTGATCGTCAACCAGCCCTGATCATGTACCAGGCTTCTTCTACCCCCTCGACAAGGAACCCGCATGGGCGACACCCCGCTGTATGACGCATACCGGACGTTCCTGGCCGATCCGGGCACCCCGTTCTGCACCCCCGGACACAAACGCAACCCGGACCTGATCGACGAGTTCCTGGCCCTCGACGTCCCGCACTACCTGGGCGTGGAAAACCGCCGGGTGTCGACCCGGCGGCTGGCCACCGCCGAACGACTGGCCGGCGAACTGTGGGGGGCGGACTGGTGCGGCTTCTCCGTGCAGGGCTCGACACACGGCAACGAGGCGATCTGCCTGACCGTGGGCAAGCCCGGCGACACCGTGATCGTGGCCCGCACCATCCACAAGTCGTTGTTCTTCGGGCTGGTGCTGGCCGGACTGGTCCCGGTATGGGTCCGCCCCGATATCGACCCCCAGACCGGCCTGACCGCCGGGATGCCCGTGGAGCGCGTCGCCGCGGCGCTGGACGCCCACCCCGAAGCCAAGGCGGTGATGCTGGTGGAGCCCAGCTACGTCGGGGGCGTCTCCGATGTGGCGGCGCACGCCGAACTGGCGCATGCCCACGGAATTCCGCTGACGGTCGACGCCGCCTGGGGTGCCCACCTCGGTTTCCACCCGAAGCTGCCGCCGAACGCCATCGCGGCCGGTGCCGACGTCCTGGTGACCAGCATCCACAAGCACGTGACCGGGTTCACCCAGTCCTCCATGGTGCTGGCCCAGGGTCAGCGCATCGACCTCGAGCGGCTGGAGGCGGCCTTCGAGGGCCTGCACACCACCAGCCCGTCGGGTTCGATCTTCGCCAGCATCGACAGGACCCGCGATCTGCTGGCCGAGCGCGGTGAGGAGTTGCTCGACCAAGCCATCCGCCTGGCCGACGAGGCCCGGCAACGATTTCGGCAGGTCCCCGGACTCGGCGTCGTCGGCCAGGAGATCGCAGACCGGTCGCCGGGCCTGCTGATGCAGGATCCCACCAAGATCGTGCTGACGCTGGCGGGCACCGGAGCCGACGGTCAGCAGGTCGCCGATCTCCTTGAGGAAAACGGCCTACGCCTGGAGTTCGCCGACCGCGACACGTTCTGTCCGGTCATCACGCTGGCCGACACACCGGACACCGTCGACTTCATGGTCACCGAGATCATCCGGGGTATCGAGGGGCACCGCGGACCCCCGCGCGAGGTGGTCCCGATCACCGCGTGGACCCTCGAACCGGACACCGCGATGAGTCCGCGGGACGCCTTCTTCGCCGACCATGAGCGTGTCCCGGCGGCCGAGGCGGTGGGCCGGATCGCCGCCGAGACCGCGGCGCCCTACCCGCCGGGGGTGCCGGCGCTGGCCCCCGGTGAGCGGATCCACGCCGCGACCCTGGCCGCCCTGCAGGCCGAGGCCGCCAGCGGTACCCGGATCGCCTACTGCGGAGACCCGTCGCTGCAAACCGTGCTCGTCGTCAGCGAGTAGCCCTCGTCATTTTTCCAGCGGCTACCATCGTCACCCATGACGACGACCGAACCGGATATCCACACGACGGCGGGCAAGCTGGCCGATCTGCGTGCGCGCGCCGAGGAGACGCTGCATCCGGTCGGCGAGGCCGCGGTCGAGAGGACCCACGCCAAGGGCAAACTGACCGCCCGCGAACGCATCCTGGCACTGCTCGACGAGGACTCCTTCGTCGAACTCGACGCACTGGCGCGGCACCGCTCCACCAACTTCGGCCTGCAGGAGAACCGGCCGGTGGGCGACGGTGTGGTCACCGGTTACGGCACCATCGACGGCCGCGACGTCTGCATCTTCAGCCAGGACGCGATGGTGTTCGGCGGCAGCCTCGGCGAGGTCTACGGCGAGAAGATCGTCAAGATCCAAGAACTGGCGATCAAGACCGGCCGCCCGCTGATCGGAATCAACGACGGCGCCGGCGCCCGCATCCAGGAGGGTGTGGTCTCACTCGGCCTCTACAGCCGGATCTTCCGCAACAACATCCTGGCCTCCGGGGTGATCCCGCAGATCTCGCTGATCATGGGTGCGGCGGCCGGCGGCCACGTCTATTCCCCCGCGCTGACCGATTTCGTCATCATGGTCGACCAGACCAGCCAGATGTTCATCACCGGTCCCGACGTCATCAAGACCGTCACCGGCGAGGACGTCACCATGGAGGAACTCGGCGGCGCCCAGACGCACATGGCCAAGTCCGGCACCCTGCACTACGTCGCCTCCGGTGAGCAGGACGCCTTCGACTTCGTCCGCGACCTGTTGAGCTACCTGCCGCCGAACAACTACGCCGAGCCGCCGCGCTTTCCCGCGCCGCCGCACCCGGGCGCCATCGAGGACAACCTCACCGAGTCAGACCTCGAACTGGACACCCTGATCCCGGACTCGCCGAACCAGCCGTACGACATGCACGAGGTGATCACCCGGATCCTCGACGACGAGGAGTTTCTCGAGGTTCAGGCCGGTTACGCGCAGAACATCATCGTCGGGTTCGGCAGGGTCGACGGTCGACCCGTGGGTATCGTGGCTAACCAGCCGACCCAGTTCGCCGGCTGCCTGGACATCAACGCCTCCGAGAAGGCCGCCCGGTTCATCAGGACCTGCGACTGTTTCAACATCCCGATCATCATGCTGGTGGACGTGCCGGGCTTCCTGCCCGGCACCGAGCAGGAGTACAACGGCATCATCCGGCGCGGCGCGAAACTGCTGTACGCCTACGGGGAGGCCACCGTCGCGAAGATCACCGTGATCACCCGTAAGGCCTACGGCGGCGCCTACTGCGTGATGGGGTCCAAGGACATGGGCTGCGATGTCAACGTGGCCTGGCCGACCGCCCAGATCGCGGTGATGGGTGCCTCCGGCGCGGTCGGCTTCGTCTACCGCAAACAGCTCACCGAGGCGGCACGCAACGGCGAAGACGTCGAGGCGCTCCGCCTGGATCTGCAGCGTGATTATGAGGACACCCTGGTCAACCCGTATATCGCGGCTGAGCGCGGGTTCCTCGACGCGGTCATCCCGCCGTCGCACACCCGGGGCTATATCGCGACCTCGCTGCGACTGCTGGAGCGCAAGATCGTTCAGACCCCGCCCAAGAAGCACGGGAACATCCCCCTCTAGGGAGGCGCTATGCGACACCAGGACATCACCGAGGTCAGCGACCCGCATCTGCTGACGATCGACGCACCGGTACCGGACGTCCCGGAGATCCGGGTGCTCAAGGGGGAGCCCACCGACGCCGAACTGGCCGCCGTGGTCACCGTGCTGGCCGGGCTGCGGGGCGGGCCGGCCCATCCGGGCCCGCAGGAGCTCAACCTCTGGGGCCATCCGGTGGACCGACTGCGCTACCCGGTCACCAGTTGGCAGCGCGTCACCCTGCGGGACAGGACCCACGTCCGCCGATGACGGGCCTCCGCCCGGGCAGCCGATGACGGGCCTCCGCCCGGGCAGCCGATGACCCGGGTGGTCCTGGGTTCGGCCTCGACCGGCCGACGCCGCGTTCTGCGCCAGGCCGGTATCGATCCCCTCATCGCAGTGTCCGGGGTCGACGAGGACGCCATCATCGAAGGTCTGGGCGCCGGTGCCGATCCGGCTATCGTCGTCACCACCCTGGCCGAGGCGAAGGCCGACGAGGTCCGCCGCGGGCTTGACCCCAGCGTGACCGCCGACTGCGTGGTGATCGGCTGCGATTCGATGCTCCATATCGACGGCCGGTTGGTTGGCAAACCCGGCTCTCCCGAGGAGGCACGCCAACGCTGGACGTCAATGGCCGGCCGGACCGGTCGGCTGTTCACCGGCCACTGCGTGATCCGGGTGCGGGCCGGCGAGGTGGTGGCGACCGCGACCGCCGCCGAGACCACCGCGGTCCGGTTCGGCGTGCCGACCGAGGCCGAACTGGCCGACTACATCGACAGCGGCGAACCTCTCGGGGTCGCCGGAGCGTTTACCCTCGACGGTCTCGGCGGCTGGTTCATCGACGGTATCGACGGGGATCCGTCCAACGTGGTGGGCCTGGGTCTGGCTGCCACCCGCCGGTTGCTGGAGACGGTGGGGTGCGGGATCGGGGACCTCTGGCGGGCGAACCCACCCGCATCATCGGTAGGCTCTTAACGTGGCCTTACCCCCGGATCCCAGCCCAGCACTGCAGGACTACGCCCATCCCGAACGCCTCGTCACCGGCGACTGGCTCTACCAGCATCTCGGTACGCCCGGTCTGGCGATCGTGGAATCCGACGAGGATGTGCTGCTCTACGACGTCGGCCACATCCCCGGCGCGGTCAAGATCGACTGGCACACCGACCTCAACGACCCACGGGTGCGCGACTACATCACCGGTGAGCAATTCGCCGATCTGATGAACCGCAAGGGCATTTCGCGCGATGACACCGTGGTGATCTACGGCGACAAGAGCAACTGGTGGGCTGCCTACGCCCTGTGGGTGTTCACCCTGTTCGGCCATCCCGACGTCCGATTACTCAACGGCGGACGCGACCTGTGGCTGGCCGAGGGCCGCGACACCACGCTGGACGTTCCGGAGAAAACCACCACCGGCTACCCGGTGGTCGAGCGCAATGACGGACCGATCCGCGCCTACCGCAATGATGTGCTGGCCGCGCTGGACTCGAAGGACCGGGCCACCCTGATCGATGTGCGTTCGCCGCAGGAGTACACCGGTGAGCGCACCCACATGCCGGATTATCCGGAGGAGGGCGCCTTGCGCGGCGGCCATATCCCGTCCGCGGTATCGGTGCCGTGGGCCCGGGCCGCCGACGAAGCCGGACGGTTCCGCTCCCGACCCGAACTCGAGGAGATCTACTCCTTCGTCGCCCCCGGCGACAACACCATCGCCTACTGCCGGATCGGTGAGCGGTCCAGCCACACCTGGTTTGTGCTGACCCATCTTCTGGGCATCCCGGGAGTGCGCAACTACGACGGCTCATGGACCGAATGGGGTAATGCCGTCCGGGTTCCGGTCGCGACCGGCGAGCAGCCATGAGTATGCCCGCAGCACTGGCCGAGGTGGTTTCGGAGTTCGCCGAGGTAACCGGACAGGACAAATTGCGGCTGCTGCTGGAATTCGCCGACGAGCTGCCCGACCTGCCCGCCGACCTCGAGGAGGCGGCGATGGAACCGGTGCCGGAGTGCCAGTCACCGCTGTTCCTGCATGTCGACGCCGAGGACCGCGCGAACGTGCGGCTGTACTTCAGCGCGCCGGCCGAGGCCCCGACCACCCGCGGGTTCGCCTCGATTCTGGCCAGCGGTCTCGACGGGCAGCCCGCCGACGACATCCTGGCCGTGCCCGATGACTTCTACGCCAACCTGGGGTTGGCCGCACTGATCAGCCCGTTGCGGCTGCGCGGTATGTCGGCCATGCTGACCCGGATCAAAAGGCGCCTGCGCGCCTAGAACGGCGGCGGGCTGGAGTCCATCCGGGCTTCGTTGAGGCCCCGTTCCCATGTGATCCGGGCGGCCCGTTCGGCGGCCCGGCTGCGACGTCTGGTCGGCATCATCTCGGTCCGACTCTCACCCGAATCGCGTTGCCGGACAACGGTATCGAATTCCTCGGTGGGTGCGCCGAGTTGCGGGAAGAACAGCGCACCGCCTGGGGTCGTGGTGTAGGTGCGTCCGCTCGGAGAGGTCCAGATCACCGTGCCGTCGG
>LFFF01000023.1 GCA_001510415.1 Actinobacteria bacterium casp-actino6
TCCGGCCGCCAGCGTTCCGCCGGCCGCCGTCCAGGCCGACAGCCCACCGTCGAGGATGCGCACATCGCGCAGTCCGGCCGCGGTGAGCACCCACCAGGCGCGCGCGGACCCCGCGCGGTTCCAGTCGTCGTAGACGACGACCGGCTGATTCTGCCGGATCCCCCACCGGCGGGCGGCCGCCTGGACCGCAGGTCCGGTCGGCAGCGGATGCCGGCCCAGTCCGCTACGGCCGTGGTCGCTCAGCTCATCCTCCAGCGACACGTACACCGCACCCGGAATATGGCCGGCCAGATAGTCGGGATGACCGTCGGGCTGGTCCAGACGCCACCGAACGTCGAGGATCGCCGGCGGCCGGCCAACGGCGATCCGGGACATCAACTCCCCGGCGCCGATCAGAACCGCGGCCCGGTTGCTCACGGCTGCAGCGGAATCGGTGTCAGGTGGTCGCCGAAGAAGTCCCGGGCCAGCACCGCGACCTGCTCGAGGGCCCCCGGCTCCTCGAACAGGTGGGTGGCGCCGGGCACGACGGCGATCCGGCATTCGGCCGGGATGGCGGCGGCAGCCTGCCGGTTGAGGTCCAGGACGACCTCGTCGCGGCTGCCGACGATCAGCAGTGTTGGGGCGGTGACATCGGCCAGCGAGGCTCCCGCCAGATCCGGCCGGCCGCCGCGCGACACGACCGCGAAGATATCTGCTCCGGGGTCGGCCGCGGCCCGCAACGCCGCCCCTGCGCCGGTGCTGGCCCCGAAATAACCCACCGGCAGACCGGCCGCGTCGCGCGCCGATCCCAGCCACGCCGTCACGTCGATCAGGCGTTCGGCCAGCAGTGCGATATCGAAGACGTTGGCGCGGTCGCGTTCCTCTTCGGGGGTGAGCAGGTCGAACAGCAGGGTGGCCAGTCCGGCCGAGTGCAGTACCTCCGCGACGTAGCGGTTTCGCGGGCTGTGCCTGCTGCTGCCACTGCCGTGCGCGAACACCACGACCCCGCGTGGCCGCTGCGGGATGGTGAGCCGCCCGGCGACGGTCGCACCGGCAGCCCGCACCAGGATTTCGTCGTCGCGCAGAAAGGCACTTTCACCCATGGCTACCCCCGCAAAGTCTCAGACTTGCAGTGTAGGTCCGGATTTCAGCCGACCGAAGTCGATCTGGGCGGCCGGATTGGCGATAGCGGTGACCATCCCTATTCCGAACGGTCCGCGATCGTCGAAGAGTGTCGCGCTGCCGACCGAAACCCCGTCGGCGCACCAGTGCGAGTCTGCCTGCACACCAATGTAATCGCCGACCGGAAGCCGTGACAGCGCGACGGTCAGGTCGCCGTTGATATAACCGATACCCGCGGTGCCGAGGTTGGTGACCAGGCTGGCGGCCTCGGCCGCGACGACGGCACGGACGAACGGACTGGCCGCCGCACCGGCCACCAGCTCCGCGGCGCGGTGATAGACGCGCTTGCGGGAGGGGTTCTGGTGGGCATCGACCCCGTCGCCCATCCCCACCGAGCCGCCCCACCCGGCATCGTCGCTGCCCACGAAATACGCCGCGCCCGTAGCGACCACGCCTGCCGGCGGGGTGAAGGCGTTGTCCGAGACGACCCACTCCCGGCCCGGTGGCGGCTCGGATCTGCGGTACTGCAACGTAGTGGCCCGGGCCACCGCGCTGCCGTCCTGCAGGATGTCGCATTCGGTGATTCGGATCCGGCGTCCGTCCCGCACGAGCCTGGTCCGGACCGAGGTCGGCACCCGGTGCGCGGGCCTGAACAGGTCCGCGGTGAACCGGGCCGGCATGAACCCGCCGGTGACTGTCCCATCCGCGTCGTCGTGCTCCATGCTCAACGCCGCCAGTCCCACCAGTGCCGGGCCGTTGACCATATCGTCGGACCACCCACTGCGCGCGTACGCGGTCGGATGGAACAAGCCGTCACCGCCGCGGACCCATGGAGCGTGAGCCATCACCACCCCGGCATCCTCGCACAATCCTTAGACACCATAATCAACGTGGTCAGGCCACGAGAAGGGGTGCGCTGTGCCGGGTAGCGGTGCGATCCCTTCGACCTCCCAGGACCGTGCCGGCCCCCGGCCCGCCCTGCTGATCGCCACGATGAGCGTGGTGGCGCTGACGGTGGCGGTGCTTCAGACCGGTGTCGTCCCGATTCTGGCGGTGATGGCCCGCCAACTCGACGCCTCACTTCTCGACGTCAGCTGGACGGTCACCGCCAATCTGCTCGCGGCGGCAGCCACCACTCCCCTGATCGGCCGGTTGGCCGACCTGCACGTCAAGAAACGGGTCCTGCTGATCGTGCTGGGTGTCGTGCTGGCCGGCTCACTGCTGGCGGCCCTGACGACATCGCTACCGATGCTGATCGTTGCCCGGGTGCTGCAGGGCGCCTCGTTCTCGCTGTACCCGATCGGGGTGTCGATCCTGCGGGAGGAGTTGGCGCCCGGGCGTCTGATGGGCGCGATGGCGGTGCTGTCCGGTGTGCTCGGGTTCGGCGGCGGGATGGGTCTGGTGATCACCGGACTGCTCATGCGCGGCGATGCCGGCTACCAGCGGATGTTCTGGTTCACCGCCGCGTTCTCGGTGCTGGTGATCGTCGCGGTGGCGGCCGTGGTTCCGCAGCGGCCGCGGTCGACGACGGGGTCGGTGGACTGGGCGGGTGCGGCCGGCCTGGCCATCGGGCTGTCGCTGCTGCTGTTGGCGATCACCCAGGGCAACACCTGGGGGTGGGCCTCGGCCCGCACCCCCGCCGTGGGCCTGGCCGGTGTGACTGCCCTGGGCGTGTGGTGGTGGTGGGAGCGGCGCTGCCGGCAGCCCCTGGTGTCGACGGTCATGCTGACCCGCCGGCCGATCCTGATGACCAATATCGCCACCGTCGCGGTCGGGATGGGCCTGTACTTCGGTTTCCTCGGACTGACCACATTCGTTCAAGCGCCCACCGCCCGCGGGTACGGGTTCGGCGCCACCGTGCTGCAGGCCAGTGTGGTGTTCCTACTGCCCGGCGCCATGGCCGGGTTCCTCACCGCGCTGGCCAGCGGTCGTTATATCGACCGCTTCGGCGGCCGCCGGGTGCTGATGGTCGGTGCCGCGATCGGCGTCGCCGGCTTCGCCATGCTGACAGTCGGCCATTCCGCGCCCTGGCAGGTGATCGCCGCGGGCATCCTGATCAACGCCTACATCAGCCTGGCCTACGGCGCGCTTCCCGCACTGGTCGTCCGCGAGGTCGATCCCGGCGAAACCGGAGTGGCCACCAGCGTGAACGCGATCGCCCGCACCGTCGGCGCTGCCATGGCCGCAGCACTTGTCGCGGTGTTGTTGAGCCGCAACGGCACTGACTTCCCGCCGGAGAGCAGCTACACCGTCATCTTCGGACTGGGCGCGGTGATGGCGCTGATCGCACTCCTGCTGATCGCCGCGAGCAGGCCGCGTCTGCGTCCGATCGCATCGGTGGATGAGATCAGTGACGTGCGGGCGATGAACCACGAGTGGGGCTGATATCAGCGTCATCGCCGGCTGGCTCGGCGGCTTCTCACCAGCCACTTCTCGGTATCCACTATCCCTCGGCGGCCGGCCTGAGCCACCATGGATCCCGTGAGCACCCTGGCGGACGACGTCGCGACCGACGGCCCAGGGCCAGATGACTTCGACGAGACGGTCGACGTCATCGTCGCAGGCTCCGGCGGCGGCATCGCCGGCGCCTACACCGCGGCCCGGGAAGGCCTGTCGGTGGCCCTGCTGGAGGCGACCGACAAATTCGGCGGCACCACCGCCTACTCCGGCGGAGGCGGAATGTGGTTCCCGTGCAACGCCGTTCTCCGCCGGGCCGGCAGTGATGACACCCTCGAAAGGGCGCTGACCTACTTCCATGCGGTCGTCGGCGACCGCACCCCGCGGGAACTTCAGGACGCCTACGTTCTCGGCGGTACGGCCCTGATCGACTACCTGGAGTCCGACGAGAGCTTCGAGTTCACCGTGCTGCCCTGGCCGGACTACTTCGGCTCCGCGCCGGAGGCACGTCTGGACGGACTGCGGCATATCGTCGCCGTCCCGCTACCCGGTGATGAGCTGGGCTTCGACCCCGGACTGGTGCGCGGCCCGCTGGACAACGACCGCCTCGGCGCCCCCGCACCGAACCTTCTGGTCGGCGGGAGGGCCCTGATCGGACGGTTCCTGGCCGCGATGAGCCGGTTCGGCACCGTCGCACTGCACCGCGATGCCGAACTGGTGGACCTGATCATCGCCGACGGCCGGGTAGTGGGGGCGGTGGCGACGCGCAACGGTGACACGGTGCGCATCCGGGCCCGCCGCGGTGTGCTGCTGGCCGCCGGCGGTTTCGAGCACAGCGCCGAGATGCGCACCCGATACGGGGTGCCCGGCCGGACCGAGGACAGCATGGGCGCACCCGGCAACACCGGATCCGCGCACCGGGCCGCCATCCGGGCCGGCGCGGCTACCGACCTGATGGAGCAGGCCTGGTGGTCCCCCGGCCTGATCCATCCCGATGGCCGCGCGGCGTTCGCGCTGTGGTTCACCGGCGGGATCTTCGTCAACCAGGCGGGACTCCGCTTCGTCAACGAATCCGGGCCCTATGACCGGATCGGCCGGACCATCATCGACGAGATGCACGCCGGCCGACTGACATGTCCGTTCTGGATGGTCTACGACGACCGCCGGGGCGCAACGCCCCCGGTCAAGGCGACCAACGTCTCGATGGTGGACCCCGCGGATTACCGTGCCGCCGGGCTGTGGCGCACCGCCGGCACCTTGGATGAGCTCGCCTCGAGCATCGGTGTGCCCGGACCCGCCCTGACCGAGACCGTGCGACGCTACAACGCAATGGTCGCCGCCGGCGCCGATACCGACTTCGGCCGCGGCGATGAGGCCTACGACCGGGCCTTCTCCCGAGGCAAGCCGCCACTGGTGCCGATCGACACCCCGCCGTTTCACGCCGCCGCCTTCGGCCTGTCGGATCTGGGCACCAAAGGCGGACTACGCACCGACAGCCACGCCCGCGTGCTCGACAAGACCGGAGAGCCGATTCCCGGCCTGTACGCCGCGGGCAACACCATGGCCGCGGTCAGCGGGACCACCTATCCCGGCGGCGGAAATCCGATCGGGGCCTCGATGCTGTTCAGCCATCTCGCTGCGCTGGACATGGCGCGACCGCGATAATGCCCCCATGCACCGCGCGCTGACCGGATTGTTCACCGCGGCACTGCTGGCCGGTGTCGCGGTCGCCGCGCCGGCTCATGGGGCCGACAAGTGGGCCCTCAACGGGACGTTCACCGCGACCTCCAACGGCGAGTGGGCCCGCAGCAACGACATCTTCCGCAAACAGCGCAGCGTCCGCGCGATCTGGACCGTCTCCTCGCAGTGCAGCTACCCCACCGAGTGCACCGGAACGGTGACCAGCGACCAGGGCTGGACCGCGCCGATCTACCAGACCGGCGGCGAGTGGTACGTCAAACACGTTGTGCCCAAGTGGATGCCGTGCCCCGACGGCTCTACAGCGGACGGCTATCAAGTGTTCCGGTTCAAGGGCATGACCCCAGGCGGCGACTACACCGATCCCACATCGGACGTTCTGGTCGGCGAGGATGCGACCACCGGACCAAGCGGAGCCTGCGGCCGCAGCCTCGCGATCTTCATCACGATGCCGTTCAAACTAGCCCGGATCGGCTGAGTCAGCCGGTCGGCAGCAGGTCGGTCCAACTCTGCTCGCCGTCGCGCGCGATGACGTCGGTCTGGCGGGCGACGGTTCCGTCCGGGGTCGCGAACTGACCGGTCTTCGGGTCATAGGTCGCGATCGCCACCGATGGGCCGCCCGCGTCCGGGGCGAAAGCACTCGGGGCCACCGATGCCCCGGCAGCAGGGGTCACCGGCGGCGGCGGGACGGCCCCATCCGCCGGACCGGTATCGGCCGCGGCCGGACCCGGTGGCGGCATCGGGGTGCCTTCGAGAGGCCCGTAGATGTGGTCCTGGAAGGTGATCCGGTCATCCGGGGGGATGCCCTGGGCGATCAGGTTCGGGTCGAAGGGATACGGGCCCAGCGCATGCTGGCGCATGGCCAGCGGCTGGTAGGCCCCCTCGCTCTCACACATCTCCGCGGTGGGGGCACGCTTCCCGGGCTGGCCCATGCACGGGTAATTACGGGCGCCGCGCACGGCGATCGGCGAGTCCTGAGGCAGTTTGCAGTACAGGCCATCTGGGGTGTCGACGTCGGACAGATCCGTCGGCGAACGCCACGACGAGGGCGGCAGGAATCCCACCGTGCAGGCCGGCGGATCGCCGATGGTCAGGGTGAAATCACCCTGGGTGAATCCGGTCGGGTTGTTTCGCGGCAGGCCTACGGCCTGCACCGAGGCGATATAGGGCGGCAGCAGCACCAGCAGTTGCTCCAGGGACGCGTGATAGGTCACCGCGATCTGCCCCACCGTCGTGAGATTGGCCAGCAACACCGGCAGCGTGGGCTTTACCTGGTTCAGCAACTGGGATGCCTCGTTCAGGGCTCCCGGCCCGTCGGCCAACAGTCCGCGGATCTGCGGGTCGTTGACACTCAGCTGACCGGTGACACCGGCCAGACTGCGCGTCCAGTTACCCAGCGCGTCCGCGGACTCAGCCAGACCCTCCAGCAGCGGTCGGCCGTCATCGACAAGGGCGCGGGCCCGGTCGGCGACCCCGTCGAAATCCGCGACCACCGTCGATGAGGACTCCAGCAGAGCCGCCAGGTCGTCGCCGGAACCGTTGAGCCCCTTGAACGATTCGTCCAGCAGCTTGCTCAGCCGATCTTTGGGGATGCTCTGCAGCAGGGCGCTGACTTGGTCGAGCATCGGGCCCACCCGCTGCGGGACGGTGGTATCGGACATCGGGATCACCGAACCGTCTTTCAGGTACGGCCCCGAATCCGTCCGCGGCAGCAGGTCCACGTACTGCTCACCGACGGCGGACACGCTGAGCACGCTGGCCTGAAGATCGGCCGGAATCCGTGGCGAGGTGGCCAGGGACAGGGTGGCCGCGGCCCCCCCGCGGACGGCCCGCACATCGGTGACCTTGCCGATCTGAACGCCCCGGTAGGTGACGTTGGAGAACTCATACAGTCCACCGGTTCTGGGCAGCTCAAGGGTGACGGTGATCCTGCCGATACCGAGCAACGTCGGCACTTGCATGTACACCAGCAGCATCGCGGCGATGCCGACGATCGAGGCGACGGTGAAGATCGCCAGCTGGATGCGCACGAATCGGGTCAGCATCAGTTGCCTCCTCCGTCCAGCGGGGCGAGCTGCAACTCCGGAGATACCGGATCGGGCTGCGGCTGTCCGGCGGCACCGGCCGGAGACGCCACCGGGGCATCCGGGGCGGCCGGGTCCGGGACGATCGAGCCGGAGACATCGGCCACCGCCGCCGGAGGTGCGCTGAACGGCGCGTTAAGGGGGTCGTAGGTGTAGGTGGCGTACCAGGGATCACCCGGCGCGGGAACGAGTTTCGCGCCTTCCTGACCCCAGCGGGTGCCTAGGAAGAGGGTCTTCTTGAGCCGCGGAACGGTGAAGTCGAAAATGATGTACTGGTTGAGATAGTCCCCGCGGATCGCCCGGTCGATGGTCGACTGGCCATACGGGAAGGCGGTGAAGTAGGACAGCGCCTGATCCAGTTCCGGACCGACATCGGCCAGCGAGCGCAGGGTGGGTTCCAGATTGCGCAGATTGCGGACCAGATCGGCCTGGGTGTCGTTGACCACCTCGCCGGCCAGGGTGCTGAAGCTGCCGAGTTTGTCCAATGCCGCTGTCAGACGGGGCCGTTCGGCGACCAGGACGTCCAGCGCCGGCGGAATCCGGTCCAGCGCCCGGGTCAGCACGTCACGCTGGTCGGCGAAGGTGCCGGCGACCCGGTTCAGTGAGACCACCGTCGCGTTGATGCTGTCACGCTGGTCGGCCAGCACGCCGATGAAATCGTTCAGGCGGGTCAACAGATCCCGGATCTGTGGTTCCCGGCCGCCCAGTGCGGCGTTGAGTTCGGCGACGATATCGCCGATCTGGCCGACCCCGCCGCCGTTGATGACCACCGACAGCGCCGAGAGGGTCTGCTCGGTGGACGGGTAGGTGGAGGACTTGTTCAGGCCAAGGGTTGAGCCTGGGGTCAGTCGTCCGCTGGGCGACTGGCCCAGCGGTGGGTTGAGCGCGAGGTGCATCGATCCCAGCAGGCTGGTCTGTCCCACTGTGGCCACCGCATTGGCGGGGATGGTCACCTCCGGTTTGACCGAGATCTCGACGTCGGCATGCCAGTCCCGCACGGTCATCCGGTTGACGCTGCCGACCACCACGTCACCGACCAGGACCGGCGAATTCGGTTCCAGGGTGCTGACATTGGCGAGTTCGACATGATATTTGGTGGCATCGGGGCCCCGCCCCACCGCACCGGGCAACGGCAGCGAGTTCAGGCCGCCGAAACCGCAACCACTCAGCGTCACGGCGATAGCGACGCAACCGGCGGCCAACGCCGCCCGACCCGACCTGGAGAACATCACGGCGTCGCCTCCCCCACTCCGGCCGGCAACGGCACCGGCGGCGGCATCGGTGGCGGCAACACCGGGGCGGACTCGGCGGGCAGCAGCATGTCGCCGAGGTTCGACGGGGTGGCCGACGGTGCGGACGCACCCTGGCCATGCGCGACACCTGCCGGCACCGGCGCACCGGGGAACAGCGCGGGTTGCGGATCGGCGGGCAGTCCGTCAGGTGTGTAGGAACCCTGCCGCAGGTCTGGGGGCCCAGCCCAACCGGGCGGCGGGGGCACATCCCCGTCGAGGCCGGTGTAGGCCGAAATCGAGGGCGGCAGTTCCACCGGCGGGTCGCTACCTTCGCCGCCGGGTGCCAGCTTCGGCTCGGAGTAGATGAGGTTCCACGGACTCGGCGACTTGCCGAGATAGGCGTTGAACGGCATCGGCAGATAGTTGAAGTTGAGCAGTCGCAGCGCCGGGCCGAGATACTGCGAGCACAGCTTGCCTGTGGTGCTTGCCGTCGCGTTCTCGATGGCTCCGATCGCCGCACAGACCACCTGAAGCGGGTTGGAGAAGTTGGCCAGCGCGAAACCGCCCACGGCGCTTTGGATATCGGGGTTGTAGATGTTGTAGCTGTTGCCGATCGCATTGGGCGCAACGTGCAGAAGATTTTTCAGCGCGGTCTGGTTATCGCTGAGGTTGCGCACCACGTCGCCGAGTAGGCCGATCTGTTCGGCCGTCTGGTTCCGGCTGCCGGCGACGAACCGCTTGACGTCCACCACCGCGCTGGACAGGTTGGTCAGGGCCGCGTCGAGGTCCGATCGGCTGCCGTCGAGGACCCCGGACACGGTCGCGAGACGGTTCTGGAACGAGACGATCTGGGTGTTGCTGTCCCGCAGTGCGGTGACGAAGGTCTGCAGGTTCTTGACGATGTCGACGATATTGCCACTGCCGTCGGCCAGGACGCGGCTCAGTCCGGACAGTTGGGCGATGGTTTCGCGGAGTTTCTCGCCGTTGCCGTCCATGGCGCCGGCGGCGCTGTCGATGAACCGGCCGACCGACGATGTGGACTGGTCGAGGGTGGGTCCGAGATCGGTCGCCAGCCGGGTCAACTGCTCCTTGACCTGATCCCATTCGACGGGCACCGCGGTGCGGTCGGTGTCGATGACGGCCCCGTCGCGCATGGTGGGCCCGCCCGATTTCCCGTCGGCCCCGTAGGCGGGCGCGAGTTGGATATAGCGGGCGCCGACCAGGTTCTGGGCGATCATGACCGCTTTGGCGTCGGCCGGGATCGGCACCGTGCGGTCGATGGCGAGGGTCATCTTCGCCCTGGTGCCCTGCGGTTCGATGGCCTTGATGGTCCCCACTTTCACCCCGGCAACCCGGACCTGGTCGCCCGGGTAGATCGCGGTGGCACTGGTGAAGTAGGCGGTGATCGTCGTCGGCTTGAGGACGGTGTTGCGCACCACCAGGGCCGCTCCCCCGGCGATCAGCAGGACCAGCAGTGCGGCGAGGAACGCGGTGCGTCGATTGCGCATCATGGCGGCCCCGGTGGTGGGCCCCAGGTCTCATTCGGCTGGGGAATGCCGTTGTAGGGGAACGGGAACTCCGCCCGCGGCCCGGCGTTGTCGGGCGGCTGACCGGCATCGACTCCTCGCCGGAAGCCCAATGCGTAGTCGAAGAACGGCTGAAGCGTCTGCGCGGGGCTGAGATTGGCGACGAACGCGTTGTAGTAGAAACCGCCGTTGACCGCCTCGGCCTGGGTCAGCTGAAACTTGGCCAGACCGGCCATCGCCTTGCCGACATTGTCGTTGTTGCGCTGCAACATCTCGGTCACCGAGTTCAGTTTCTCCAGCGCCGGCGCCAAATCCTGCTCGTTGTCGGCGACCAGGCCGGAGAGTTGCTGCGATAACGCCGAGGTGTTGGCGAGCAGGTTGACGATGGCATAGCGCCGATCCTCCAGCACGCCCAGCAACTCGTTGGCGTTGAGGATCAGGGTGTTCACCTGCTGGCTGCGCGCCGACAGGATGCCGGTCACCTCCGAGGCGCTCTTGAGAAGATCCGACAGCGAGCCGTTGCGCTCGTTGAGTGCTTTGGAGATCCGGCTGATGCCGTCGAAGGTCGGCCCCAGTTGCGGTGCGACCCGGTCGATGGTGGTGGCCAACGTGTCCAGCGACTGGTTGAGCGCGGCGGTATCGGTGTCGGCGGTGTTGGCCGCGAACTCACCGAGGGCGTCGGTCAGCGAGTAGGGCGAACCGGTCCGCGAGACCGGGATGACATCCCCGGGCTCGAGTCGGCCGTCGCCGGCCGATTCCAGTGTCAGCACCCGCTGACCGAGCAGTGTTCCGGTGCGGATATGCGCGGTGCTGGCCGAGCCGAGCCGGACCTTGCCGTTGACCGCGAACTTCACCAGTGCCTTGCCGAGGTTCGGACCCCGGCCCAGCGACACATCGGACACTGTGCCCACCTTGACACCGGAGACCTTCACATCGTTGCCGGGCGCCAAACCGCCCGCCTCGGTGAACAACGCCTGATGATGCACCGACGTGGCCAGCGTCCACAACCGCTGCGGCTGGAGGCCGACGGTGATGACGAGCGCGATCAGCACCAGGCCGATGAAGCCGGAGCGGATGAGCTTCGTGCCGCGGTATTTCAGCACGGGGGCCTGGATTTCATCACGGCTCCGCGCACCGTCCGGTGTGCTGCATGATCCACGGGAAGTAGGCGGTCCGGCCCTGCAAGTCGGAGACCCGCACCGACATCCCGCACAGGTACTGGTTTATCCAGCTTCCGTAGGACCCGAGCCGGACCAGTTTGCGGTAGTTCTTCGGCGCCTTCTGCAGGGCGAGGTCCAGCGTCTCCTTGTCCGCGTCGAGGATCGGTGCCAGCCTGGCGAGTTCGTCGACGGTCCCGGCCAGCGGCGCCCGGGCCTCGGTGAGCAGGTCGGTCAGCGAAGCACTGCCGTTGTCCAGCGCGGTGATCGCGGTGCCGATCGGGTCCCGGTCGGCCGCCAGGCCGGTGATGAGCCTTTCCAGCCTGTCGACCGCGCCGGAGAACTTGTCGCCGTCGGAGCTGATGGTCGCCAAGACCGTGTTGAGATTGTCGATCAACTGCTGCACGGTCTGACTGTTGTCCGCCAGTGCGTTGGAAAACGCCGACGTCTTGGCGAAAAGCGACTCGACGTTGCCCTCCTGTCCCTGCAGGATCTGGATCAGCGACGTGGTCAGGGCATTGACGGCCTGCGGATTGAGGCCCTGCACAACGGGTTTGAGCCCGCCGAGTAGAAGGTCGAGGTCTAACGCCGGTTCGGTGCGGTCGGCCGGTATGACCGATCCCGGCGGCTGGATCGTGGCCGACCCGGGGCTGTCGAGCAGTTCCAGGTAGCGGTCGCCGACGAGGTTGAGGTAGCGCACCGCCGCCTTGGTGCCGGCGGTGAGCACGATATCGCGGTCGGCGGCGAACCCGACCCGCACCGTGTTGTCCGGTTGCAGATCGACCGCGTTGACCGTTCCGACCCGCACCCCCGCCACCCGGACGGAGTCCCCGTTCTTCAGGCTCGACACATCGTCGAAGACGGCGGTGTACCTGTTCTCCGCGCCGCCCCGGTACTGGCCGAAGATCGCGAACAGGGCGGCGGTGAGCATCAGCATCACCACCATGAAGGTGCCGATCTTGAGGCCCGTCGTGCGCAGGTTGATCATCCCGGCATCCCCACCTGGGCGGAGTTGCGCGGCGGCCCATCCAGCGGGCCGAACAGGGCCTGTTTGAGACCGTCCGAGTTCAGCAGGATGCCCTGGTTTCCGTACTGGGCCTGGTTTGCGCCGATATCGGTGACGACGTACGGCGGCCGCTGCTCGTAACCCACGTTGGGCAGGTCGGTGCACTGCGGCCCGCCCTTGGCGGCGACCTTCGGCAGGTTGCCCGGATACCGGTAGCGCTCCCGGCCGAGGAAGAACCCCTGCAACAGGACCGCACCGGGGACCGGCAGTCCGGGCCCTTTGGCCAGCGGGAGCAGGCCGGCGATTCCGCAGGTCAGTGCGGGGTTGTACTGGTTGGTCAGGTCGGTGGTGGGTACCAGCAGGTGCGCCACATCGGTGAGCGGCCCGCGGTTCTCGGTGAGCACGTCGGTGCCGATGTCGGCCAGACCGATCGCGCTGATCAACAGGGCGTCCAGGCTGTCCTGCGCCTCGATGACGGTGTCGCTGATGCGGGTGGTGTTGTCGATGGTGGTCAGCAGGTCCGGGGAGGCGTCGGCGAACGCACCGAAAACCCTCGGCGATATCTCCAGCGCCCGGTTGAGGCTGTCCAATGCCGGATTGAGGGTTGACAGGGCACTGTCCAGGTCGACCAGGGTCTGCCCGAACGCGTCCCCGCGGCCGTCAAGTGACGTCGACAGCGCGCCGAGGGTCTGGTTGAGCTTGGCGGGCTCGACCGCGGAGAGCACCGACACCAGCTTCTCGAACACCGTATTGAGTTCGACGGTGACACTGTCGCTGCCCTGGATCACCGTCCCGGCCCGCAGTGCGGCGGGCGACGGCTGGCTCGGCGCCACCAACTCCACGAACTTGGAGCCGAACACCGTCGATGAGGTGATCTCCGCGCCGACATTGGCCGGGATGACGTCCACCGAACCCGGGTCCAGGGCCAGGTGCAGGGCGGCCCCGCCATCGGGCAACGGTTCGATCGAGGCGACTTTGCCGACCGGGGCGCCGTTGATCTTGACCTTCGCGTTGGGGTACATCACCAGGCCCGCACGGTCGGCGATGACGGTCACCGGCACCGTCTTGGTGAAGCTGTCCTGGAACAGGCCCACCGCCACGACGACCACGGCGACCAGGGCGAGCACGGTCAGCGCACCGGCGAGGGGGCGTCGGTCGGCGGGTCTGCGCTTGGCGGTCATCGCGGCTATCCGGAGAGGTTGAAGTTGCCGTTGGAACCGTAGATCGCCAGCGACACCAGCAGGGTCACCGACACCACCACGATCAGCGAGGTCCGCACCGCGTTACCCACCGCGACGCCGACACCGGACGGGCCGCCGGAGGCGAAATACCCGTAGTAGGTGTGGATCAGCAGGATGGTGATCGCCATCAGCACCGCCTGCACGAACGACCACAGCAGGTCCATCGGGTTCAGGAAGGTGTTGAAGTAGTGGTTGTACAAACCGGCCGACTGGCCGAACAGCGCCACCGTCACGAACTGGCTGGCCAGGAACGACAGGATGACCGCGATCGAGTACAGCGGCGCGATGGCGACCATGCCGGCCACCAACCGGGTCGACACCAGGTATTCCACCGGCCGGATGCCCATCGACTCCAGCGCGTCGATCTCCTCGTTGATCCGCATCGCGCCCAACTGGGCGGTTACCCCGGCACCGAAGGTGGCGGCAAGCCCGATACCGGCCACCACCGGCGCCGAGATCCGGACGTTGATGAAGGCCGCCAGGAACCCGGTGAGGGCCTCCACGCCGATATTGCCCAGCGACGAGTAGCCCTGGACGGCGAGTGTTCCGCCGGCGGCCAGGGTCAGGAACCCGACGATGGCCACCGTGCCGCCGATCATCGCCAGGGTGCCGGCGCCCATGCTGATCTCGGCGATCAGCCGGATGACTTCGGTGCGGTAGCGGATCGCGGCATGCGGCATCCCCGCGATCCCCTTGGCGTAGAACAGCGTGCGATCGCCGACGCGGCCGAAAAAGCCGATCGGGCGGCGCAACTCGCGGAACAGTCTGGGGTAGTTGGTCCGCAGGACCGTCATGGTGCTCACGACATCATCCGGTGGTCATCTGGATGCCGATGGCAGTGACCACCACGTTGACGACGAACAGCGCCATGAACGCGTAGACCACCGTCTCGTTGACCGCGTTACCGACAGCCTTGGCCCCGCCTCCGCTGATCATCAGCCCGCGGTAGCAGGCCACCAACCCGGCGATCAACCCGAACAACGCCGCCTTCACGCACGAGATGATGACCTCGGGTACCCCGGTGAGCAGGGTGATGCCGGCCGCGAACGCACCCGGGTTGACGTCCTGAACGAATACCGAGAACACGTAGCCACCCAGGATGCCGATGATGACCACCAGCGAGTTCAGCAGCAGCGCCACCAGACCCGACGCCAGCATCCGTGGAGTCACCAGTCGCTGCACCGGGTTGATTCCCAGCACCTCCATCGCGTCGATCTCCTCGCGGATGGTCCGCGACCCGAGATCGGCACACATCGCCGTCGCCCCCGCCCCGGCCACGATCAGCACCGTCACCAGTGGGCCGACCTGGGTCACCGCCCCGAACGCCGCACCCGCGCCGGACAGGTCGGCGGCGCCGAGTTCGCGCAGCAGGATGTTCAGGGTGAAACTGACCAGCACCGTGAACGGGATCGCGACCAGCAGGGTGGGCGCCAGCGACACCCGGGCGACGAACCAGGACTGCTCGAGGAACTCCCGCCACTGGAACGGCCGCTGGAACAGAAAACGGACCGCATCGGCGGACATCGCAAACAATCCGCCGATGGCTTCCATCGGACCGGAAACACCCTTGCCCAGCGCGATGCCCGGAGACCAACGATCCGCGGACTTGTTCGCCATATGGTACCGGTGCTTATCTCTATTGAAACGTGTTCCAATGTCGTCTCGCAACCTAGGCGAAAAACCGGCCCGGTGTCGCCGATTCGGGTACCGGACGCGCCGGGCAGACAGGAGCCACCGGGTATGACCGTTCAGCGCTACACCGATCGCCGGGTGCTGATCACCGGCGGCGGGTCCGGCATCGGCCAGGCCTGCGTGCTGCGGATCCTCGGCGAAGGGGGCCGGGTGGTGGCGGCCGACATCAGCGCGCCCGGACTCGAGGACACCATCGCCAAAGCCGGTGCTGATGGCGACCGGCTTCACACCGTACTGATGGACGTCGGCGACGAAGACTCGGCGATCGCCGGTGTCGGCCGGGCTGTCGAACTGCTCGGCGGCCTGGACACCCTGGTCAACGTGGCCGGGATCCTGCGCTCGGCGCATTTCCTGGACACCACCCTGGCCGATTTCGAGCAGGTGCTCCGGGTGAACCTGGTGGGCACCTTCCTGGTGATCCGGGCGGCCCTGCCGGCGCTGCGCCACGGTAACGCAGCGGCGGTGGTGAACTTCAGTTCCACCTCGGCAACCTTCGCCCACCCTTATATGTCGGCCTATGCGGCGTCCAAGGGCGGGATCCTGGCGATGACGCATGCGCTCGCTGCAGAGTTCGCCAAGGAGGGCATCCGGTTCAACTCGGTGCAGCCGGGTTCCATCTCGTCGGGGATGACCGACGGCACCGGGGAGTCCAGGCAGAGCGTGGGCCCGGGCTTACCGGCGGATGCGGACTACAGACTCTTCGCGCGGGTTGCACCGGGGTTGCCGCTACCGGACGGCGCCATCTTCGCCGACCCTGGCGCGGTGGCCTCGGTGGTGGCGATGCTCGGCAGCCCGGATGCCTTCTTCGTCACCGGAACCGAGGTGCGGATCGACGGCGGCGCCCACATGTAGGCGCGGGGGATGTAGGCGCGGGTGCCGCCCGTCGACTCCGCACGCAGATCGTGATTGCACCTCCAGGGACGCCCTGGGCGCAGGGTCGGTGATCGCAACGCAGTGTCGATCGGTGGCCTCAACGCAAACCCGCTTCCGGCCGATGCTGCCGAAAACGTATCCATTGAAATATTGCCGAGGACTTGCGGAATCGGTTGTACGTTGTGTTGCGCAAGGTGCCGAAATGGGCAAAGGTTTAGCGAACGTTCACCGGATCACCCGGACATTGAGGAGGACGGTCCTGACCGAAACCAGCGCCGCCGCCATCCGACGGACCGCCGACTCGAGCCGCCAGCACGTCAATGACGGCTCCCCGGTGATCGAGATCGACCACGTCACCAAGCGCTTCGATGACTACATCGCCGTGTCGGACGCCGACTTCTCCATCGGAGCAGGCGAATTCTTCTCCATGCTCGGCCCGTCGGGCTGTGGCAAGACGACCACCCTGCGAATGATCGCCGGGTTCGACACCCCGACCGAGGGTGCCATCCGGCTCGAGGGTGTGGACGTCTCCCGGGTGCCGCCGAACAAACGCAATGTCAACACGGTGTTCCAGCACTACGCGCTGTTCCCGCACATGACGGTGTGGGACAACGTCGCCTACGGCCCGCGGAGCCGCAAAAAGGATAAGGAGCAGGTCAAGAAGGACGTCGACGAGATGATCGGCGTGGTGCAGCTGACCGATTTCGCGTTGCGCAAACCCGCTCAGCTCTCCGGTGGCCAGCAACAGCGGGTGGCGTTGGCCCGCGCGCTGGTCAACTACCCCAGCGCGCTACTGCTCGACGAGCCGCTGGGTGCGCTGGACCTCAAGCTTCGTCACGTCATGCAGTTCGAGCTCAAGCGCATCCAGCGCGAGTTGGGCATCACCTTCGTCTACGTGACCCACGACCAGGAGGAAGCGCTGACGATGAGCGACCGCATCGCGGTCATGAACGCCGGCTACGTGGAGCAGATCGGCACGCCCACCGAGATCTACGACCGGCCCGCGACGGTCTTCGTCGCCGGGTTCATCGGCCAGGCCAACCTCTGGAACGGCCGCCAGACCGGCCGGGCGAACCGCGACTACGTCGAGGTGGACATCCTGGGCACCACGCTCAAGGCCCGGCCCGGGGACGCCCTCATCGAGACCGGCGGCCGGGCCACCCTGATGGTCCGCCCGGAACGGGTCCGCGTCACGATGGAACGGCCGGCCGGCGAGGTTGCTGCCGTTCCGGCCAAGGTCGTCGACCTCACCTTCCAGGGTCCGGTGCTGCGGCTGTCGCTGGCCGCGGCCGACGGCTCGCCGGTTGTCGCCCATATCGGGCCCGAGCAGGACCTGCCGATGTTGCGCCCGGGCGACGACGTCTATGTCGGATGGGCACCGGACGCCTCCCTGGTGCTACCGGCCGCCGACATTGCCAATCCGCATGACCTGAAGCCCCTCTGATCCCCCGAATCCTCCAGACGAAAGGCAACACCATGGCAGAGATCGACCCCCGGGTCCTGGCCCGGATGAATTCACGCCGGCGGTTCATCGGTGGTGGCGCCGCCGCCGCGGCAGCCCTCATCCTCGGTCCGTCCTTCCTGGCCGCGTGCGGCTCGGACCAGAAGTCCTCGTCCGGCGCATCGGACGCCCCGCCAGCCCCCTCCGATGACGGCAGCCCGGCATCGGGCAAGCTGCGGATCTCCAACTGGCCGCTTTACATGGCCGACGGCTTCGTCGCGGCGTTCCAGACCGCCACCGGGCTGGTCGTCGACTACAAAGAGGACTTCAACGACAACGAGGAGTGGTTCGCCAAGAACAAGGAGCCGCTGTCCCGCAGGCAGGACATCGGTGCCGACCTGGTGGTCCCCACCCAGTTCATGGCGGCGCGCCTGGCCGCCCTCGGCTGGCTCAACCCGATCAGCGACGCCCGCTGGACCAATAAGAAGAACCTGCGCACCGACCTGATGGACAACAAGTCCGACCCGGGACGGGAGTTCAGCGCGCCGTACATGTCGGGCATGGTGGGCCTGGCCTACAACCGCGCCGCCACCGGTCGCGACATCACCAAGATCGACGATCTGTGGGATCCCGCGTTCAAGGGCAAGGTGAGCCTGTTCAGCGACTTCCAGGACGGTCTGGGCATGCTGATGATGTCCCAGGGTCAGTCCCCGGAGGAACCGACGGGTGAGACCGTGCAGAAAGCCGTCGACCTGGTCAACGAACAGAAGGACAAGGGCCAGATCCGACGGTTCACCGGCAACGACTACGCCGATGACCTGGCCGCTGGGAACACCGTCATCGCCCAGGCGTACTCCGGTGACGTGGTGCAACTGCAGGCCGACAATCCCGACCTGCAGTTCGTGGTGCCGGAGTCCGGCAGCACCACCTTCCTGGACACCATGGTGATCCCGTACACCACACAGAACCAGAAGGCCGCCGAAGAGTGGATCAACTACGTCTACGACCGGGCCAACTACGCCAAACTGGTCGCTTTCACCCAGTACGTCCCGGTGCTCAGCGATATGACTGCCGAACTCGACAAGATCGACCCGAAGCTGGGCGCCAACCCGTTGATCAACCCGTCGAAGGAGACGCTGAGCAAGCTGAAGGCCTGGGCTCCGCTGACCGACGAGCAGACCCAGGAATTCAACAAGGCCTACGCCACCGTCACCGGCGGCTGAGTCCGGTGGCAGCTCTCTAATGGCCGGCGTAGCCAGCAGTTCCCGGCAGCGCAGCAGGATAGCCCCGTACCTGATGATCCTGCCCGCGCTGGCGTACCTCGCGGTGTTCTATGTGGTGCCGTTCTTCTCGTTGCTGCGCACCTCGCTGTCGACCATGGGCGGCTCGGTCTACCTGCCGACGCTCACCTTCGCGTGGGATTTCGGCAACTACGGTCAGGCGCTGACCGAATACCGGGAACAGATCCTGCGATCCTTCGGCTACGCGCTGACCGCCACCGTGCTGTGCGCGCTGCTGGCCTTCCCGTTGGCCTACGTGATCGCGTTCAAGGCCGGGCGATACAAGAATCTCCTGCTGGGCCTGGTGATCCTGCCGTTCTTCGTCACCTTCCTGATCCGCACCATCGCCTGGAAGACCATCCTGGCCGACGACGGCGTGGTGGTCGGCGTGCTCGGCACCATCGGGTTGCTGCCCAGTGAGGGGCGGCTGCTATCGACGAGTTGGGGGGTGATCGGCGGGCTGACCTACAACTGGATCATCTTCATGATCCTGCCGCTGTATGTCGCCCTGGAGAAGATCGATCCCCGACTGCTGGAGGCCTCCCGGGATCTGTACGGCACCAACCGCAGGATGTTCGGCAAGGTGATCCTGCCGCTGGCCATGCCCGGTGTGCTGGCCGGCAGCCTGCTGGTGTTCATCCCGGCGGTAGGGGATTTCATCAACGCCGACTATCTCGGCAGCACCAAGACGACCATGATCGGCAACGTCATACAGAAACAATTCCTGGTAATCAAGGACTACCCGGTGGCCGCCGCGATGAGCTTCGTGCTGATGGCTTTCATCCTGGTCGGTGTTCTGCTCTACACCAGGGCCCTGGGCACCGAGGACTTGGTATGACGACGGCGGCCGTCACCGATCTGGCCACCCCGGGCCGTAGTTTCCGGGGCAGCTTCAAGCTGGGCGATGTCACACTGCGGGTGGTGGCCGGACTGGTACTGGTGTACCTGTTCGTGCCGATCCTGGTGATCATCGTGTTCTCGTTCAACAAGCCCAAGGGCAAGTTCAACTACACCTGGCAGGGATTCACCTGGGAGAACTGGGCCGACCCCTTCAAGTACCCAGCGTTGGCCAAGGCGCTGCAATTGAGCCTCAACGTCGCGGCGGTGTCGACCGCGATCGCCCTGGTGCTGGGCACCCTGGTCGCGATCGCGTTGGTGCGGCAGCGATTCCGGGGCAGCAAGGCGATGGACACCTTCCTGGTGCTGCCGCTGACCTCACCCGAGGTGGTCATGGGCGCCTCGCTGCTGACCCTGTTCCTCAGCATGAACTGGCCGACCGGTTACGTGACCATCATCATCGCCCACGTGGCCTTCGAGATCAGCTTCATCGCGATGACGGTGCGGGCGCGGATCAGAGGATTCGACTGGACTTTGGAGGACGCGTCGCTGGATCTGGGCGCCAGTTCCACCCGAACGTTCTTCAAGGTGACGCTGCCGTTGGTCGTGCCCGGCATCGTTGCGGCCGCCATGCTGTCCTTCGCGTTATCGCTGGACGATTTCATCATCACCTACTTCGTCAGCGGCTCGACGGTCACCTACCCGCTGTACGTCAACGCGGCCACCAAAGCGGCGGTGCCGCCGCAGATCAACGTGCTGGCGACCGCGATCCTGTTGATCAGCCTTGCCCTGCTCGTGGTCGGGACGCTCTACCGACGCAAGAAGGCCCCGATCTAAACCTCAGGGCGCCTGAACAAGTTCCACCCCGGCGCGCCGCAACTCCGCCATCGCCTCCGCTGTGCTGTCCGCAGCGACCCCAGCGGTCAGGTCCAGCAAGACCCGGGTGCCTAAGCCGGACCGGACGGCGTCGTCGGCGGTCGCCCGAACGCAGTAGTCGGTGGCGATGCCGACCACGTCGACCTCATCCACCTCCCGTGAGCGCAGCCAGTCGGCCAGGCTGACACCGTTCAGCCTGCCCTCGAACCCGCTGTAGGCGGCCGCGTAGGCGCCCTTGTGGAAGACCGCCTCGACCGCGGCGGTATTGAGCTCCGGGTGGAAGTCGGCCCCGGAGGTGTGCGCCACACAGTGCACCGGCCAGGATGAGACGAAATCCGGTTCCTCGGCGAAGTGACTTCCCGGGTCGACGTGGTAATCCTTGGTCGCCACCACATGGTCATAACCGTGATCGGAGGCAAGCAGCGCGTTGATCTTCCCCACCACCGCGGTCGCGCCGGTGACGGCCAGCGACCCGCCCTCGCAGAAGTCATTCTGAACGTCGATGATGAGCAGCGCTCTCATCCCTTCACCGTAACCGGGCCGGCGCCGCCCCCGTACAGTGAGACCGCCGATTGGGGAACTGATGACTGGATTCGACTTCTTCGAGGCCGCCGGATTGCCGGTCCCGGCGATCACGCCGGATCAGGCGCGGGCCATCGCCGCCGAGCATTTCCGGGTGGACGCCCGAGTCGACGCGCTCGGCAGCCAGCAGGACGCGAACTTCCTGCTCAGCGATGCGGCCGGCGAGCCGATCGGTGTGCTCAAGATCGCCAACCCGGCGTTCACCCGGGCCGAACTCGAAGCCCAGGACGCTGCGGCGGCCTTCATCAGCGCCGCGGAGGGCATCCGGACGGCCACCAACGTGGGGCTATCCGGTACCGCCCCGATCGCCGACCTGGACACCGACGGCACCGGATCGCTGCTCGCCCGCGTCATCAGCTACCTGTCCGGCGGCACGCTCAGCGGCGACGGCCATCTGCGCCCCGCCCAGATCGCTGCGCTGGGCGATCTGGCCGGCCGGACCTGCCGCGCCCTGGCAGGGTTCGATCATCCCGGAGTCGACCGGGTGCTGCAGTGGGATCTGCGGCACGGGATGCGCACCGTCGATCTGCTTGCCACCCATGTCGTCGACGCACACCGGCGCGAGACGGTCCGGGCCGGGGCCGCCGCGGCCTGGCAGGTGATCGCCGGCCTCGCCGAGGACCTGCCGGTTCAGGTCATCCACGGCGACATCACCGGCGACAACGTGGTCTGCGGCCCGCACGCGATACCGGACGGGATCATCGATTTCGGCGATCTGATGCGTTCCTGGACCATCGCCGAGTTGGCCGTCACCGTGGCCACCACACTGCGCCACGACGGCTGCGAGCCGGCCTCCACCCTGGCGGCCATTCGGGCCTTCCATGCCGTACGTCCGCTCGGCCCCGCCGAGATCGAGGCACTGTGGCCGCTGGTGGTGCTGCGCTCCGCAGTCCTCGTGGTCAGCGGCATCCATCAGTCCGCCATCGACACCGATAATGACTACGCCAGCGCGGCACTGGACCACGAGTGGCGAATCTTCGAGCGGGCCAACGCTATTCCGCTGGAGGTCATGGCGGCCCAGATCCGGCATGCGCTCGGCACAGCCCATCCACGGGGGCAGATCGCCGGTGCGGTGCCGCTGATCGGGGTCCTGGATCCCGGCGATGTCGCCCATCTTGATCTGTCGGCCGAGTCCGACGATATGGACGGCGGGGCATGGCTGCTGCCGGATTGCGAGGACCGGATCGCCCGGGCAGCGATCGAAGCCGGTGCCGCGGCCGCGCTCACCCTCTTCGGGCAGCCGCGGCTGAGCCGGTCGGCGACGTTGAGTCCGGTATCGCCGGCCACCGTGGCCACCGGCGTCGGGGTCTGGCCGGCGACCGCGCTGACGGTGAGCGCACCCTGGCCGGGAACCGTCGACACCACCGAAGCCGGGATCCTGACGCTGACCGGGCCCGCTGCCATCGTCGAGGTGCACGGTGCCGTCCGAC
>LFFF01000024.1 GCA_001510415.1 Actinobacteria bacterium casp-actino6
GCCGTCGGCCCGGGTGACCAGCAGGATCACTGGCGCCTGATCCCCGCCGGGGAACTCCTTGAGAAGCTCGGTCACCCGCGCCGACTCCGCGGTGGCCGGTAGCACCACCGGCGCCTGCTCGGCGGAGTTGCTCTCCGGTACCAAGCCCAGGAGTGCCCCGCCGGCCATCGTCACGACCAGTGCGATGACCCACGACAGCCGCCCGGAGAGCAGGTCACCGATGCGATCCCACAGTGGAAGGCGAACCTCGGGTGCGCGATGCATGGTCCCATCTTCCGTCACCGCGAACCCGGATAGGGTTTGCCCGTGCTCGACACCCTCGCCGTGGCGAACTACCGGTCCCTGCGCGAACTGGTCGTCCCACTGCGGCGCACCACCGTGGTCACCGGCCCCAACGGCAGCGGAAAATCCAGCCTGTACCGGGCGTTGCGACTGCTGGCCGATATGGCGCGCAATGGTGCGGTGAACGCACTGGCCCGGGAGGGCGGCCTGGCCTCGACCATGTGGGCCGGGCCGGGGCGCACCGGTCCGGTCAGCCTCAAACTCGGGTTCGCCGGGGAGGATGTCGGCTACGCGGTCGATCTCGGCCTGCCGCAGGAGCGCCGGACGGCTTTCGCACTGGACCCGGAGGTCAAGGCCGAGGCGGTGTGGGCCGGCCCGGTGCTGCGCCCGGCGAGCCTGATGGCCGACCGGTCCGGCCCGATGGTGCGGGTGCGCGACGACGAGGGTCGGTGGCGTACCGCTTCCACCGCGCTGCGGCCCTACGACAGCATGGTCAGCGAACTCGCCGACCCGCGAGACGCTCCGGAACTGCTGGCCCTGCGGGATCGCATGCGGGCATGGCGGTTCTACGACCATGTCCGCACCGATGGTGACGCACCGGCACGTCAGCCCCGGATCGGCACCCGCACAACGGTATTGAGCCACGACGGATCGGACCTGGCCGCGGCTTGGCAGACCATCGCCGAGATCGGTGACTCGGCCGCACTGGCCGAGTCGGTGGATGCCGCGTTCCCGGGTAGCCGGGTCCAGGTGGTCACCGACGGCGGCCGTTTCGAGCTGACGCTGCAGCAACCCGGCATGTTGCGACCGCTCAGTGCCGCCGAACTCTCCGACGGCACACTGCGCTACCTGCTGTGGGTGGCGGCGCTGCTGTCGCCCCGGCCGGCCGGGCTGACCGTCCTCAACGAGCCGGAGGCCAGCCTGCACCCGGAGCTGCTGCCGGCCCTGGCGGCCCTGATCACCCGGGCATCGGAACGCTCGCAGATCGTCGTCGTCACCCACTCCGCCTCGCTGGTGGCGGCCCTGCGGCAGGACGGTCCGGATGAGCTGAGCCTGTTGGAACTGACCAAGCGGGACGGGCAGACGGCGGTGCAGGGCCAGCGGTTGCTCGACCAACCGGCCTGGCACTGGCCCGACCGGCACTGACACCGGCCTATCCTGATCAGCTATGGCCGAACCCGATGAGACCCGGTCCACCGCCTGGCCGATCCTGACCGCGCTGGCGATCGTCGGCTTCGCGCTGATCGCGTTCATTCTGGTGCGACTGGCCCAGAGTGACGTGCTCCCCAACGAAGCCGATATCGGCCGTGCCGTGGTAGGGCAGAACGACGCGCTGCAACGCGAGGACTACGCCGACTTCCAGAGTTTCACCTGCATCGCCCAGCAGGGCACCGAAAGTCAGGTGCTGGCCGATCAGCGTCAGTCCAGTGCCGCCAAGGGCGCCCGGATCGTCGACAATGTCACCCGCTTCGCCGTCACCGGCGACCAGGCCACCGCTGAGGTCGTCTATCACTTCGAGAAGTCCACCGACGCTGCGGTCTCGGTGCCGATGACCTTCATCCGGGAGAACGGCGAGTGGAAGGTCTGCTCGCCCGGACCGCGTTAGGACTGCGTGTCAGCGGGTTGCGGTCACAGCCCGGCCAGTTCGATGCCGATGCCCACACTGACCGCCGCGACGATCAGCACCATGAACACCGCGGTGGCCGGGACCAGGTATCGCGACAGCGGCGTTTCGCCGGCCCGGACCGTCGTCATGATCCGCAGGTAGCGCTGACGTCCCAGGAGCAACCCGACGACGCCGCCGAAGGCGGCCAGCACGATTCCCGGCCACACCGGAAACTGCTCGGTGGCGCTCCAGCGCGCCGCCAGTGCCCCGACCACCACCACGCCCAGTGAGGTGCGCTGCCAGGCCAGGGCGGTGCGTTCGGCCGGTCCGCCGAAGTCGATCAGCACATGCTCGTCCGGCCGGGTCACGCGCCGGCCTCGGCCAGATAGATGAGCACTGCGGCCGCGACGGTGATCACGGACAGGCCGATCACCATCAGGCGGGGCAGCGGATCGATGGGCAGCGGCCGCCCCTCCCGCAGGGCGCGCTCGGCCCGGTCCCAGCGCACATAGGCGCCGATGGTGACGGTCAGCGACAACATCAGTAGCAGCCCGGTGATCCCGATCCGCATCGGTTTGGGGCCGAAGTGGTGCACCAGGCTGGCCAGCGCGACCGCGCCGGCCAACAGCGCGAGTCCGGTGCGCAGCCAGGCCAGGAAGGTGCGCTCGTTGGCCAGGGTGAACCGGTAGTCGGGGTCGGTGCCGACGCTCCGAATGGGCGGCTTGCGCTGGATCATGGCAGTAGCCTCCTCGCAGGCCTTCCCCGCGTCGTCGATGGCGCTGTGCGCGAAATCTACTCCGCCGCGACCGCTGCGTCCCCTCTGCGTGCCGATATGTCAGACTCACGGATGTGAGCTACGCCGGAGATCTGACGCCCCAAGAAAGCTGGACGCTGCTCAGCGAGAACCCCGACGCGGTGCTCGTCGATGTACGCACCGAAGCCGAGTGGAAGTCGGTCGGCGTGCCCGATATGTCGAGCCTGGGCCGCGAGGTGGTGTTCCTCGACTGGAACTCCTACGGCGGGCGGGCCGAGAACTTCGCCGCGGACCTGATCGCGGCCGGCGTCGCTCCCGGCGAGCGACCGGTGATTTTCCTGTGCCGCTCGGGTAACCGCTCGATTCCCGCCGCCAAGGCCGCCACCGCCGCCGGTATCGCCCCGGCCTACAACATGCTGGAAGGTTTCGAGGGCCAACCCGACGCCGCCGGGAACCGGAACGTCACCGGCTGGCGGGTGGAGGGCCTGCCCTGGAAGCAGTCATGACCGGCGGCGAGGTTCCGTCGGTCCGGATCCCGGCGCCGTTGCCGGACGGGGTCAGCCAGGCCACCATCGGCGTTCGCGGGGGTCTGCTGCGCTCCGGTTTCGAGGAGACCGCCGAGGCGCTGTATCTGACGTCGGGGTACGTCTACTCATCGGCGGAGCAGGCCGAGAAGGCGTTCACCGGCGAGGTCGACCGGTACGTCTACTCCCGGTACGGCAACCCGACCATCTCGATGTTCGAGGAACGGCTGCGGCTGATCGAGGGAGCGCCGGCGGCGTTCGCGACCGGCTCCGGGATGTCCGCGGTGTTCACCGCACTGGGTGCGCTGCTCAAGGCCGGTGACCGGCTGGTCGCCGGCCGCAGCCTGTTCGGATCCTGTTTCGTGGTGTGCAACGAGATCCTGCCGCGGTGGGGTATCGAGACGGTGTTCGTCGACGGTGCCGATCTCTCGCAGTGGGAGGAGGCGCTGAGCCAGCCCACCACCGCGGTGTTCTTCGAGACGCCGTCGAATCCCATGCAGACCCTGGTAGACATCGCAGCGGTGTCCGAGATGGCCCACGCCGCCGGGGCAAAGGTGGTGCTGGACAACATTTTCGCCACCCCGCTTCTGCAGCAGGGCCTGCCGCTCGGCGTCGACGTCGTCATCTACTCGGGCACCAAGCATATCGACGGCCAGGGCCGGGTACTGGGCGGCGCGATCCTGGGCGACAAGGAGTACATCGACGGCCCGGTGCAGACGCTGATGCGGCACACCGGTCCGGCGCTGAGCCCGTTCAACGCCTGGGTGCTGCTGAAAGGTCTTGAGACGCTGTCGGTTCGGGTCGGCTACAGCACTGCGGCGGCGCTACGGGTCGCGGAATTCCTGGAGGCCCATCCCGGTGTCCGGTGGGTGCGCTACCCGTTCCTGCCGTCGCATCCGCAGTATGACCTGGCCATCCGGCAGATGTCCGGCGGTGGCACCGTCGTCACCTTCGAGCTTGAGGCACCTGAGGGCGGCGGCAAACAGCGGGCCTTCGAGGTTCTCGACAAGCTGTCCCTGATCGACATCTCCAACAACCTCGGCGATTCCAAGACGCTGATCACCCACCCGGCCACCACCACCCACCGGGCGATGGGTCCGGAGGGTCGGGCCGCCATCGGCCTGGGCGACGGCGTGGTGCGGATATCGGTGGGCCTTGAGGGAGTCGAGGACATCATCGCCGACCTGGACCGTGCGCTGAGTTAGCCGCCCCGCCTGCTTTCCTCTGCCGCGAGCGTGCGTGTCGGCACGCCGACACGCCGCTCGGGTGAGCACTTTGTGCACGCTCACGCGGCCGACGCACGGTCCAGATGGGCGCATATGCGCTCCACCAACTCACGTCGCCGGCGGCGGACGTCATTGAGCACGATCGGCACGACGATCCAGCCCAGATCCTGCAGCGCGGCCTGCTTCTCCCGGTCATGCCGCAGCGCCTCTTCTCCGGTGTGCCACTGGTTGCTGTCGTATTCGGCGGCGACCATCGCCTCCGGCCAGGCGAAGTCAAGTCGCCACAGCCGGCCCCCGACATCGACCACCTCGTGCTGCAGGACAGGTTCCGGGAGGCCGCCGTCGATCATCACCAGCCGCGCTTCGCTTTCCATCGGAGACTCGGAGCGGCCGTCGGCACGCGGAAGAAGGTCACGGACCTTGACGATGCCGCGCCGACCCGACTGGCCGACCGCGGCGCGCGACAGCGTGCGGGGATCGCAGTGTCCTGAGCGCAGTGCCGCGTCCAGGGTGGCCAGTGCGCGTGGCCGCGGCAGTGCGCGCGCGACTTCGACAGCGGTCCACCCGGCAGTGGTGGCCAATCGGCCGGACACCGTCGTCAGGGGTGCGCCGTCGCGCCGATGGATGACCAGTCCGGGGGCGGGGCGCAACTGGTGTCGCGTCGGGTTGAGCACGTGCAAGTCGGGCCGGTCCTCGGTGTCGAAACCGTGGGCCCGCGCAGCTGTGCTCAGGCAGACGGCCACCTGCTCACCGCAGGAAATGTCGAGACCGCGGAGCTTCCGTTCGTCATCCGCCGGTCCCAGACTGTAGACACCGTGCCAAATCCTTTCTACCGCAGTGCACTCCAGCAGCATTTCAAGATGGCGGCGGCTCACCACCTGCAGGATCTGGGCGCTGGTTGCGACGCCGTGCTGACGGCTGAACAGAATGGATAGATCGGCATGCACGCGGTGATGCTGTCGCGTGGATGGCCAGCTGAACAGTCAGTGCTGTGCATAACTGCGGTCCGCAGTGGACGTGACCCTGACGTAGCCCTGACGCAGCCCCGATCCACGGTGCGCAAAGTGCCCGCTACCGCGGCGTGTCGCCGTACCGACACGCACGCTCGCGGAAGGGGGGGGCTACTCGGGGCCGTCCACCACACCGGTGGCGGACTGGGCGCGGCGCTCATAGGGGTTCCGGGCAGCGGCGTCGATATCCAGGAACACCCGGCTGGTCCCCATCCTCTCCGAGAGCCAGCGCCGGCCGCGCGGTGGCAGGAATGCCGTGCCCGCGGCGATGAAGCGCAACGGATAGGGAACCGAGACCGACGTCTTCGGCTTGTCCAGGGTGCGTATCACCGCTGCCGCGATGTCTTCTGGCTCAACGGGTTTGGTCATACCTTCGGTGCGGGTACCCGAGATCAGCTCGGTGTTGGTGAAGGTCGGCATCACGCAACTGACGAAGACGCCCTGCGGTGCGAACTCGTCGGCCAACGCGGTGGACAGCCCGACAACCGCGAATTTCGTTCCGGCGTAAAGGGCCTGGCCCGGCACCGCGAGCATGCCGGCCAGCGAGGCGATATTGACGACGTGCCCGCGGCGGCGTGCGGCCATCTCCGGCAGGACCAGCCGGCAGCCGTTGATCACGCCGTAGAAGTTCACCTCGATCGCCGAGCGGATCGCCTGGTCGGTGTGATCCAGGAAGGGCCCGACCGGCATCACCCCGGCATTGTTGATCAGCACGTCGATATGCCCGCCGCCGTCGGCGCGGGCCTTGTCCAGGAACGTGCCGAACGACTCCGGGTCGGCGACGTCGAGCGGATACCCCGATACCGGCCCGAGATTGCTCAGCGTGGCGACGGCGGACTCCTCGAGGGCGACGTCGCGGTCTCCGATGACCACCCGCGCACCCCGGTCTAGCAGTGCGCGGGCGGTGGCGAACCCGATGCCGCGAGCCGCCCCGGTGATGACGATGGTCTTTCCCCGGATGTTGTCCACAGGACTGGATTTTAGGCGGTCGCCTGCCGGACGGCCTCGGCGATCGGCCCGACCCAGAGGTCGCCGTGGCCGGGGATCAGGGTGCCGGCCCCGGTGGCGCTCAGTGCCGACAGACTGCGACGGCAGTCGGCGTCGCTGTGATTGAACATCGACGGCAGCAGTTGCGGACCCCGTCGGCGGGACAGCGGGTGGCCGGTGATCAGCGCGTCGCCGGTGACCAACGCGCCGTCGACGAGGTACGAGCAGTGCCCGCTGGTGTGTCCGGGCGTCGGGATCGGCTCCGGACGGCCGGGCAGGCCGGCGGCGATATCGGCGGTCAGCGCCCGGGTGCTGGGAATGCCGTCGCGTACCAGGCCGCCCCGGCGGGCCACCTCCAGTGACCACGCCAGCCAGTGTGGGCGCCAGGCCTGGGTCAGCAACGCCGCCGGGGAGACCTGCTGCAGGTACTCGCGTTTGGCGTGGCCCACCTCGCCGGCATGGCAATAGACCGGAGTGCCATGGGTTTTCGCGAACCAGATCGCGGTGCCGAGGTGGTCGATATGGGCATGGGTCAGCAGGATGGCCCGGAGGTCGCCTGGGGCCAAGCCCAGATCCCGCAGCGATGTCAGAACATCGTCACGACTGCCCGGAAAGCCGGCGTCGATGAGCAGGACGCCGGAGTCATCGGTGACGATTGTCCAGTTGACCAGCGGCGTCCGGGCCAGGTGGACGTGATCGGTGACTGCGGTCAACACCGGGGCCATGTCCGAAGTGTAGGCAGGCCTGGAGTACAACAGAGAAATGGCTGAACTGAAACTGGGATACAAGGCGTCGGCGGAACAGTTCGCCCCTCGCGAACTGGTCGAGCTTGGCGTGCTCGCCGAGGCGCACGGGATGGACAGTGCGTCGGTGAGCGACCACTTTCAGCCGTGGCGGCACGAGGGCGGGCATGCCCCGTTCGCGCTGGCCTGGATGACTGCGGTCGGGGAGCGCACCGAGCGGATCACCCTGGGCACCTCGGTGCTGACGCCGACGTTCCGGTACAACCCTGCCGTGATGGCGCAGGCCTTCGCGACCATGGGCTGCCTCTACCCGGGCCGGGTGTTCCTCGGGGTCGGCACCGGAGAGGCGCTCAACGAGATCGCCACCGGGTTCACCGGCGAGTGGCCGGACTTCAAGGAGCGATTCGCCCGGCTGCGCGAGTCGGTGCGGCTGATGCGCGAACTGTGGCGCGGCGAGCGCACGGATTTCGACGGCGAGTACTACCACCTCAAGGGCGCCACCCTCTACGACGTTCCCGACGGCGGGGTGCCGGTCTATATCGCCGCCGGCGGCCCGGTGGTGGCCAAGTACGCAGGGCGGGCCGGCGACGGGTTCATCTGCACCTCCGGCAAGGGCGAGGAGCTCTACACCGAGAAACTGATGCCGGCGGTTCGGGACGGTGCTGCGGCGGCCGATCGGGACGTCGACGCGATCGACAAGATGATCGAGATCAAGATCTCCTACGACACCGACCCCGAGGCCGCACTGAACAACTGCCGGTTCTGGGCGCCGCTGTCACTGACTCCCGAGCAGAAGCACAGCGTGTCGGATCCGATGGAGATGGAGCGCCTTGCCGACGAGCTGCCCATCGAGCAGGTGGCCCGGCGCTGGATCGTGTCCTCGGATCCCGACGAGGCTGTCGAGAAGGTGGCCGACTACCTCACGTACGGACTCAACCACCTGGTATTCCACGCCCCCGGCCACGACCAGCGCCGGTTCCTGGAGTTGTTCGAACGCGACCTCGCGCCTCGGCTGCGCAAACTGGGCTAGTCGGCGCTCCGACTGAGGGATGCTGTTTGTCGTGACACCAGGCCCTGTCCCCAACGGTCCCACGTCGATCTACGTCGCCTCCCCCGAAGGCGAAACCGGCAAGTCCACCATCGCGCTGGGCATCCTGTCCCGACTGTCGGCGTTACTCCCTAAGGTCGGGGTCTTCCGCCCCATCACCCGGCGCGAGGACCGCGACTACATCCTGGAACTGCTGCTGTCCCAAAGCCAGGCCGGACTGACCTACGAGGAGTGCGTCGGGGTCAGCTACCAACGCCTGCACGAAGACACCGAAGGTGCGATCGCCGACATCGTCGATCGCTACCACGCCGTGGCCTCCCGCTGTGACGCCATGGTGATCGTCGGGTCGGACTACACCGACGTGGCCACCCCCACCGAACTGAGCGTCAATGCGCGCATCGCGGTCAACCTCGGCGCTCCGGTGGTGCTTTCGGTGCGGGGCTTCGACCGAACCCCCACCGAGATCGCCCAGACCATCGAATTGTCGATGGCCGAACTCGCCGCACAGCATGCGCACACCGCCGCGGTGGTCGCCAACCGCTGCCGGCCCGACCAGATGGAGGACGTCGCGCAGGCCTGCCGGGATCTCGGCGCGCCGGTCTACGTCATCCCCGAGGAGCCATTGCTGGTGGCGCCGACGGTCGGGGAGTTACTGACCGCGGTCGACGGTTCCCTGGTGCACGGCGACGGCTCACTGCTGGGCCGGGAGGTGATGGGCGTCATGGTGGCCGGTATGACGGCCGAGCACGTTCTGGAGCGGCTGCGGGAGGGCGCGGCCGTCATCACCCCGGGCGACCGGTCCGATGTCGTGCTCGCGGTAGCCAGCGCCCATGCGGCCGAGGGCTTTCCGACGCTGTCGACCATCATTCTCAACGGCGGGATGCCGCTGCACCGGGAGATCGCCCGACTGGTCACCGGGGTCGGCCTGCGACTGCCGATCATCGCCACCGAACTGGGCACCTTCGAGACCGCCAGCATGGTCGCCAATGCGCGCGGCCGGGTGACGGCGAACTCGGAGAGCAAGATCGATACCGCCCTGCATCTGATGGACCGCCACGTCGACATCCCGGACATGCTGGAGCGGCTGGCGATCCCGATTCCCACCGTCACCACACCGCAGATGTTCGCCTATCAGCTGATGGAGCGGGCCCGCTCCGATCACAAACGGATCGTCCTTCCCGAGGGCGACGACGACCGGATCCTGCAGGCCGCCGGCCGGCTGCTGCGCCGCGGTATCGCACAGCTGACCATCCTGGGCGACGAGGCCCAAGTGCGTTCACGGGCAGCCGAACTCGGGGTCGACCTCAGCGCCGCGACGGTGATCAACCCGCGTACCAGCGAGCTGTGCGAACAGTTCGCCGAGCAGTACGCCGAGATCCGCAAACGCAAGGGGGTGACCGTCGAGCAGGCCCGCGAGATCATCCACGATGTCTCCTACTTCGGCACGATGCTGGTGCACAACGGCATCGTCGACGGGATGGTGTCCGGTGCGGCGCACACCACCGCGCACACCGTGCGACCGGCCTTCGAGATCATCAAGACCCAGCCGGGGGTCTCGACGGTATCGAGCATCTTCCTGATGTGCCTGTCCGACCGCGTGCTCGCCTACGGCGACTGTGCGATCGTCCCGGATCCGAGCTCAGCGGAATTGGCCGATATCGCGATCAGTTCGGCGCGCACCGCAGCCCAGTTCGGGATCGATCCCCGGGTGGCCATGCTGTCCTACTCGACCGGCGAATCCGGTAGCGGAGCGGGCGTCGACAAGGTCAGGGCGGCAACCGAACTCGTCCGCGAGCGGGAGCCGAACCTATTGGTTGAGGGGCCGATCCAATACGATGCGGCGGTCGATCCGACCGTCGCGGCCGCCAAGATGCCCCACTCCGAGGTGGCCGGCCGGGCCACCGTGCTGATCTTCCCCGACCTCAACACCGGTAACAACACCTACAAGGCGGTGCAGCGCAGCGCCGGGGCGATCGCCATCGGCCCGGTGCTGCAGGGTCTCAACAAGCCCGTCAACGACCTGTCCCGCGGCGCGCTCGTCGAGGACATCGTCTACACCGTCGCCATCACCGCAATCCAGGCCCAGGTTTAGCGGCCCGGGTCCGTCATGAGCAGGGGGTCCCAATGCCCGATACCGTTCTCGTTCTCAACTCCGGCTCCTCGTCGCTGAAATATTCCCTGGTCCGCCCGGACACCGGCGAGTCGCTGGTCGACGGCATCGTCGAACGGATCGGTGAGGACGGCGGCGTCGCCGACCACGAGGCCGCGCTGCGATCGGCCTTCGAGGTCATCGCCGCCGGCGGGCAGGCCCTCTCGGACCTCGGCCTGGTCGCGGTGGGGCACCGGGTGGTGCACGGTGGGCCCAGCCTGTACCGGCCGACGATCGTGGACGACCACCTGATCGGCGAGCTTCGCGAGTTGGCGCCGCTGGCACCGCTGCACAACCCGCCGGCGGTGCTCGGTATCGAGGTGGCCCGCAAGGTGCTGCCCGATCTGCCCCATATCGCGGTCTTCGACACCGCGTTCTTCCACGACCTGCCGGCGGCGGCGGCGACCTACGCCATCGACCGCGAGGTCGCCGCGAAATGGCGCATCCGCCGGTACGGCTTCCACGGCACATCGCACGAGTTCGTCAGCCGGCAGGCCGCGGCCTACCTCGGTGCGCCGGTGGAGTCGCTGAACCAGATCGTCCTGCACCTGGGCAACGGAGCCTCGGCCTCGGCCATCGCCGGCGGCCGCCCGGTCGACACCACGATGGGACTGACCCCGTTGGAGGGGCTGGTGATGGGAACCCGGTCCGGTGATATCGACCCGGGCATCATCGGCTATCTATACCGGACCGCCGATATGGGCGTCGAGGAGATCGAGTCGATGCTCAACCGCCGGTCCGGGATGCTGGGCCTGACCGGGGAGATCGACTTCCGGGTGGTCCACCGTCGCATCGCGGCCGGCGACGCCGACGCCGAACTCGGCTACCGGATCTACATCCATCGACTGCGCAAGTACATCGGGGCCTACCTGGCGCTGCTGGGGCGCACCGATGTCATCGCCTTCACCGCCGGCGTGGGGGAGAACGACGCCACCGTGCGCCGCGACGCCCTGGCCGGACTCGTAAGCCTGGGCATCGACTTGGACGATCGCCTCAACGAAGGTCCCGAACGTGGCCCGCGCCGCATCTCGGCCGCGGACTCCCCGACAACGGTGCTGGTGATCCCGACCGACGAGGAACTCGCGATCGCCCGGGCCTGTATGACAGTGCTCTGATCGGTCGCGCAACGGGTTTCACAACGTCGTGACCGGGCGGACCTCGTTGGCCAGGTCGACGAGCGCGTAGCGGTGCGCCTGGCTGGTGGCCACCCTGGCCAGGCTGCGCAGTGAGGCCTCCACGCCGAGTCGCAGACCGTGATCGGTGAACGGGAATCCCAGGATCGGTTCCGGACTGGCCTGGTTGGCGGCGATCCAGTCCATCGCGGTGCCGAGAACCAGCGCCCGGATCTGAAGTACCCGGGGTTCGGTGTCGGGAAGTGCTTCCACCCGGCGCGCGGCGTCCCGGATCTGGTCCTCGGTGAGCTCATGCGCCGAGCGACCGGATAACAGCGTCACCGCGCTGGTCAGTCGTGCGGTGGTGAAATGTCGTGAGCCGACCGGTACTTCATCGAGGGTCTTGACCGCGCCCTCGCGGTCTCCCTCCACCGACAACGCGCGGGCCAGCCCGAAACTGGACGAGATGATGTTGTTGTCGGTGTGCCAGACCGTCTCGTAGAACGGCCGCTCGTCGGAGTTTCCGGCCAGTTCCGCGGTGGCCGCCAGGGCCAGCTTCGGCGCGAGCTCGCCGGGAAAGGTGTCCAGCACTTCGGTGAAATGCTTTGTCGCCGAATGATAGTCGCTGGTGAGCAGCTCCGAGACCGCTTTGAACCAGACCAGCCGCCAGCGCCACCCGACCCGCTCGGCAAGCGCCTCCAGTTTGCGATTGGCTCTGGCGACATCACCCAGGTCCAGCAGCGCGCGGACCTCCATCAACGGCAGTTCGACCGATTCCGCGACATCCACACCGTCGGATTCCAGGCTGTCGTGGCGGGCGGCACGCAGCGAGTCCAGGGTCTGTACCGGCTGGGAGAGCACCGTCGCCGACAGCATCGTCGCCGCGACATCGGTGGGGTCGACCAGGGGTACCGGAAGGGCCGTGACGATCTCCGGGGCGGTGAGTCGCTCGGCGTGCACCAAGCCGTCGAGATAGACATCGGTGTGGGCCACCAGCAGTTCCACCCCGAAGGTCGAGCGGGTTCGGGTGAACACGCTGGACAGGCCGGGCCGCGGTACGCCGGTGTCGGCGGCCACCACCTCGCGCAGCACGCCGATCAGTTGCGAGGACATCTCCTCCGCGCTGACGAAACGGCGCCGCGGGTCCGGGTCGATAGCCCGGCGCAGCAGCCGGCCGAAGGAGTCATATGTGGCCAGCACCGGATCGTCCTGCGGCAGCCCGTCGACATAGCGGCCGTTGCGGGTGCGCAGGTTCAAGGTCAGTGCGGCGAGGGTTCGTCCCACGGTGTAGATATCGGTGGCAACGGTGGGCCCGGTGCGCACGATCTCCGGGGCCTGGTAACCGGGTGTGCCGTAGAGATACCCGAATGAGTTGATCCGCGACACCGCGCCGAGGTCGATGAGCTTGAGCTGCTCCTCGGTCACCATGATGTTCTCCGGCTTGAGGTCGTTGTAGCACAAGCCGATTGAGTGCAGGTAGCCCAGCGCGGGCAGGATCTCCAGCATGTAGGCGATGGCCTCGGCCACGGGCAGCCTGTGGCCTCTGCCCGGTTTGAGCGATTTGCCGCCGACGTACTCCATCACGATGTAGCCGACCGGCTCCCCGCGGGAATCGGGGTGCTCGACGAAGTTGAAGATCTTCACGATCGAGGGGTGGGCCACCTCGGCCAGGAACTGTCGTTCGGCCATCGCGATGGCCTGGGCCTCGGCGTCACCGGAATGCACCAGACCTTTGAGGACGACCGGGCGTTCGTTGACGTTGTGGTCGACCGCCAGATAGATCCAGCCCAGACCGCCATGGGCCACGCAGCCCTTGATCTGGTACTGGTCGGCGACCATGTCACCCGGGCTCAGCTGAGGCAGGAACGAGAACGCACTGCCGCAGTTGGGGCACAGTCCCTCCGAGACGCCCTTGTGATCGTCGGTTGAGCGCCCGACCGGCCGGCCGCAATTCCAGCAGAACCGCTTCGACTCGGCCACAACGGGATTGACCATCAGTGCGGCCAACGGATCGATCTCCGGTACCCGAGGGATCTCCACCAGCCCACCGCCGAGCCGGCGGGTCACAGCCACCGTCCGCCCCACGGTCGCCGAATGATCCTCGACTTCGACCGGCTCGCTGGTGACCGAATCCGCCTCGTCGTCGTCGAAGCTGGGCCGATACACCGCCTGGGTGGACATCGGCCGCATCGTCGACACCGAGTCCAGTCCCATGTCGGCCAGGCCGGCCGGTTGGGTGCCGACGTCGGTATCGGAGGGTTCCACGGCGCTCACCGGAAGGTGCTCATCAGTCGGAGTACCTCGGAATGGGAGGCGCCGGCGCCGGGCCGAGCACCGTCAACCACCGTCGGTACAGGGTGTACCAGGTGCCGTCGGTGCGGATCCGCTCCAGGGTGCCGTTGACGAACCGGACGAGTCCGGTGTTGGTGAGGTTGATGCCGATCCCGTAGGGCTCCTCGGCCATGCTGGGACCGACGATTCGCAGGTACGGATCCTGGGCGACCAGTCCGGCGAGAATGGCGTCGTCGGTGCTGACCGCGTCCACCTCGCGTTGCTGCAGGGCGACCAGGCAGTCGGCCCAGGTGACCACCGTCACGATCGTGGGCGGCGGCTCGATCTGCTGGACCCGTTTCAGCGAGGTGGTGCCGCGGGCCACGCACACCCGTTTGCCGGACAGATCGGACGGCCCGGAGATATCAGAGCCGCGCGGTGCCAGGATCCGTTGGAACGCAGTGAAATACACCGTGGAGAAGTTGATCTCTTTGCGGCGTTCGCAGGTGATGGTCATCGTCTTGACCACGATGTCGACGGTTTTGTTCTGTAGTGCCGTGATCCGTTCGGACGAGGACAGGATCCGGTACTCGACCGCGGCCGGGCTGCCGAAGATGTCCCGGGCCACCTCCCCGGCGATGTCGACATCGAAGCCGGTGATCACTCCGGTGATCGGATCGCGGAAGGAGAACAGATTGCTGCCGATGTCCAGGCCGACCAGCAGTCGTCCGCGTTCGCGGATCTTGGAAACCGCTGCGTCGGCCTGGGCCTTGGTGGGGAAGGGCCGCAGGCTCGCGGTGCGATTGCAGTCGTCCTCACTGGCGTCCGCCGGCTCAGGGGCGTCGGCAGGCAACTGTTCCATGCCCGCGGGGGTCGGCGGGGCCAGCGAAAGGACCGGCGGATCGGCGGGGTCCACCGGCTGTCCGCACCCGACCAGGGTGATCGCTGCCATCACCGCGATCAAGGCCTTCCGCGCGCTCATCACCGGTACTCGCTCATCCGCGGCCACAGGCCCAGAGCCACCGCGAACGCGGCGCCCACCGATAGCATCACCCCGCCCACCGTCGTCCCCGACAGCACCCGCCGGGCCGACAGGATGTCGTAGCGCAGTTGTTTGCGGCTCTCCTGAATACCCTGCTCCAGTGCGTCGTTGAGTTTGTCGAAGGCGGGCGTGGAGTCGTCTTCGCCGGTGCCCAGCGCCACCTGGGTGGCGGCCTGATAGTTGCCCACCGTGATGTAGTTGTTGATCCGCTCGTCGGCCTGCCGCCATTTTTCCAGCAGTTGGTCGGCTTGGGCCAGTCCGCTCTTGTCCACCGAATCCTTGCGGGCCAGGTAATCGCCCAGTTGCTCGCGCATGGTGTCGACGCGCTGGTAGTAGGAGCGTTTGCGGACATCCTCGTCACCGCGCCGGATCAGCGACAACGTTTCGTCCGCCCGGGCCTGCTGCGCGGTGATGGCCAGGTTGGTCACCGTCCGCAGCGAATCAGCCGCGGTGTTCTTCGCGGCCCGACTGCCCGCCGTCGAGATGGCCAGGGCGGTGCCGACCCAGACGATCATCAGGGCGATCGCCAGTCCGCCGGCGACCAGTCCGACATTGATCCGGCGCTTGGTCCGCCGCGCCAGCCAGCGGTGGGCGAACACCCCGAATCCCAGCGTCGCGGTGACCACGATGATCACCGGTGCGGGGATCTTGGCGGAGGCGGTCGTCTCCGCGTCGACCCGGGCCGATGTCACCTGGTAGAGGCTCTGGGCATCAGGCAGGATCTTGTCCTGCATCAGGGCCGACGCTTCCGACAGGTACGACGACCCGACCGGGTTGCCCACCCGGTTGTTGGTCCGGGCGGTCTCGATCAGTCCGGTATAGACGGCCAGTTGCGCGTTGACCCGGGCGAGCAGGTCCACCAGCGCCGGATCGGTCAGTCCGCTCGAAGCTCTGGTGATCGCGACGGCGGCCTGGGTGATCGCCTGTTCGTAGCGCTGGCGCACCGCCCGCGGTTCGGCCCCGGCGACGAACGCGGTGGACGCCGCGGCGTCGGCGACCGACAACGTGGTGTAGATCTGGCCCGATGTGAACGCCAGCGGCTCGGTGTAGTCCAGGACGGCGGTCAGCTGGCGCTGACGCTCGTTGATCGTGGTGGAGATCGCGAATGCGCTGAGAATGCCCAACGCGGCCAGGATCGCCCCGATGGTCAGAATTCGTCCCGGGGTGGTGTTGGCGAACCACCACCAGGGATGAGCGGGCTCGGTCGGCGTCCGTTGTGCCAACGGCTCAGTCGACGGATGCGCCAGCTCGACTGTCACCTCAGCGGACCTCGCTCCCTTCAGGCTGCTCTCATCACGCTATAAGCAAAGTCTAAGAGCACCGGCGGCGAAATGGCGGGCATCGTCCACCTTGGCCCGGCCGTGGCGGGCCTATCCTGGAAACGTGCGGGGCGACGGCGACGGGTGGATGGTCTCCGAAGCCGGGACCCATCACTGGGGCCGGTTCGGTGCGGCCGGCCTGTTGGTGCGGGCACCGCGGGCCGATGGCGAGCCTGCGGTGCTGCTGCAGCACCGCGCACTCTGGAGTCATCAGGGTGGTACCTGGGGCCTGCCGGGCGGTGCGCTGGACAGCCATGAGGAGCCCGAAGACGCGGCGCTGCGGGAAGCCCACGAGGAAGCCGGCCTGGCGCGTGAGCACCTGCGGGTCCGCGCTCTGGTCACGACGTCGGAGGTTTTCGGGCCGGATGGCACCTACTGGCGCTACACCACCGTCGTCGCCGACGCCCCGGCGCTGCTTCAGACCGTGCCGAACCGGGAGAGTTCGGAACTGCGCTGGGTGGCCGAAGCCGAGGTGGCCGACCTGCCGCTGCACCCGGGCTTCGCGGCCAGTTGGGGTCGGTTGCGCACCGGTGCGGTGGTGCCGCCCCATGCCTGCGGACTGGACCTGCCGCACACCCTGGAGATCACCGAAGTCGGTTTCGCCTGGTGCCGGGCCGGGATCAGTCCGGCCTGAGCGCGGCACTGAGCCGCCGCGCCGCCGCACCAGGGTCGGGGGCATCGGTGATGGCGCGGACCACCACGATGCGCCGGGCGCCCGCCCCGAGTACCTCACCGAGTCGCTGTTCGTCGATCCCGCCCACCGCGAACCAGGGCTTGTCGGCGTTCATCGTGGCCACCGCGCGCACCAGGTCCAGGCCGGGGGCCGGGCGCCCCGGCTTGGTGGGGGTCGGCCAGCACGCGCCCACGCAGAAATAGTCGACGTCCTCCATCAGGGCCCGGGCGGCCTCGCCGGTCTCGTGGGCGGACCTCCCGATCAGGGTGTCGGGTCCGACGATCTCGCGGGCCACCCCCAGTGGCAGGTCGTCCTGACCCAGGTGCAGGACATCGGCACCCGCGGCCCGGGCGATATCGGCGCGGTCGTTGACCGCCACCAGGGCGCCGTGCCGGCCCGCGGCGTCGGTGAGGATCTCCAGGGCCGCCAACTCGGCGCTGGCGCCCAGGGCGCCGAAGCGTTGCTCACCCGGGGAGCCTTTATCGCGCAACTGGATGATGTCGACGCCGCCGGCCAGCACGGCGTCGGCGAACTCGGCGAGGTCGCCGCGCTCGCGCCGGGCATCGCTGCACAGGTACAGCCGTGCCCGGGAAAGCTTCTCGATGAGATGGTCTCGGGGTTCGCCCACACCGCGACGCTAGCGGCTGGCGAGCCGACCCGGCGATGGAATGCCGGTCCACACGGCTAACCTGGGCGCGGTGAAGTGCACACCCCGCACGCCGTGGCTCGTCGTCCCGGTCGCCGCCCTGGTTGCCCTCGCGCCGGGTTGCAGCCGCCCGGCCGACACCGCCCAGCCGATCATGGAGAACAAGGCCGCCCTCGAGTTCGCCACCGAGTTGCGCGGCCGACTCTCCGTCGAGGCGATGGTGGCCCACCTCGCGAAGCTGCAGGACATCGCTGATGCCCACGGCGGCAATCGCGCGGTCGGCACACCCGGCTACGACGCCAGCGTCGATTACGTCGTCGAGGTCTTGCGCGGCCAGGGATTCGATGTCCAGACCCCGGAATTCCAGACCCGGTATTTCGAACCCGGGGATGCCGCGCTCACCGTCGGGGGCGCCGAGGTCAAGGCCAACCCGTTGCAATTCACCGTCGGCACCCCCGGTGTCAGCGGCCCGCTCATCGCCGCGCCCGCCGACGAGACCCCCGGTTGCGCCCCGGACGACTACGTCGGCCTGCCCGTCAAGGGAGCCGTGGTGCTGGTTGATCGGGGAAGCTGCCCGTTCTCCCAGAAGGAGTCGATCGTGGCCAAGTTGGGCGCGGTGGCGATGGTGGTGGCCGATAACGTCGACCAGGAGAAGATGGGCGGCACCCTGGGCCAGGACACCGATGTCACGATCCCGGTGGTCGGCATCAGCAAGGCCGACGGCGCACGCCTGCGGGAGACCCCCGGACCGGCCCAGCTCACCCTCGACGCCACCACCCGGGATATCTCGGCCCGCAATGTCATCGCTCAGACCACAACCGGTTCCCCGCGCAATGTCGTGATGGTCGGCGGGCACCTCGACAGCGTCCGCGAGGGACCCGGCATCAACGACAACGGATCCGGGATCGCCGCCGTGCTGGAGACCGCGGTACTACTCGGCAGCGCACCGCCGGTCACCAACGCCGTGCGGTTCGGCTTCTGGGGAGCCGAGGAGATCGGGATCGTCGGCTCCAAGAAGTACATCGAATCCCTCGATATCGAGGACCTCAAGGACATCGCGCTGTACCTCAACTTCGACATGGTGGGATCGCCCAACCCCGGCTACTTCACCTACGACGGCAACCAGTCGACCGCGCTGGGCAGCAACGAGAGCCCGCCCCGGGTGCCGGAGGGTTCCGCGGGTATAGAACGCACTTTTGTCGACTATCTCGAGTCCGAAGGCATACCCGCCGTGGACACCTTCTTTGACGGCCGCTCCGACTATGACGGGTTCACCAGGGCCGGGATCCCGGCCGGCGGACTGTTCTCCGGTGCCGAGGAGGAAAAAAGCCCGGAGCAGGCCGAACTGTGGGGTGGTACCGCCAACGAGCCGTTCGACCCGAACTATCACAAGGACACCGACACCCTGGACCGTATCGACCGGGTCGCCCTGGACATCAACGGCGGGGGGGTGGCGTACTCGGTCGGCTTCTACGCCCAGGACCTCAGCGGCCGCAACGGGATTCCAGCCCGCGAGGACCGGACCCGGCACGAACTTCCCGCGGAATAGGGCTTCTCGGTAGGGCCTACCGCAACCGTCCCGCGCCGTACACCAGTGCGCCCAGGATCAGGACGCCCGATCCGGCGAGCAGGGCGCCGATCGGCAGGCAGGCCGCCAACACCACACAACCGGCCAGGCCGAGTGCCGGCACCAGACGCCCGCGCAGTGTCGCGGCAGCGGCATTGGCGATCGCGTAGTACACCAGCACCGCGAACGAGGAGAAGCCGATCGCCGAGCGGACATCGGCCACCGCGGCCACCGTCGCAACCACCACACCCACCGCCACCTCCGCCCGGTGCGGCACCCGGTAGCGCGGATGCACCGCGGCCAGGGCGGCCGGCAGGTGCCCGTCACGCGCCATCGCCAGCCCGGTGCGGGACACACCGAGAATCAGCGAGAGCAGCGAACCGAGCGCCGCTACGGCCGCGCCGATGCGCACCACCGGTTCGAGTCCACCCGCTCCGGCGGCTCGGACGGCGTCGGCCAACGGCGCGGTGGCAGTGGCCAATCCGGGGCCGAGGATTGCCATCAGGGTGACCGCCAACACCGCATACACCGCGAATGTGATCGTCAGTGCGATGCCGATCGCACGCGGGATGGTGCGGGCCGGGTCGCGCACCTCCTCGCCGAGGGTGGCGATGCGCGCATACCCGGCGAAGGCGAAGAACAGCAGTCCGGCCGCCTGTAACACCCCTGTCGGGCTGCCGCCGGTCAGCGCGACCCGCGCCGGGTCCGCGCGGCCGCTGATCATCACCGCGGCGACCACACCGGCCAGCACCGCCAGCACCACCGCGACGATCACCCGGGTGGCCAGCGCCGACTTTCCGATACCGCGATAGTTCACCGCCGTGAGTGCGACGACGGCCCCGACCGCGACGGCGTGGGCGTGCGCCGGCCACACGTACAGCCCGACCGTCAAAGCCATTGCGGCGCAGGAGGCCAGCTTGCCGACCACGAAACTCCAGCCCGCCAGGTAGCCCCAGAACGGACCGAGCCGCTCCCGGCCGTAGACGTAGGTGCCGCCGGAGTGCGGATAGAGCGACGCCAGCCGGGCCGAGGAGGTGGCATTGCAGTAGGCCACCGTCGCCGCGGCGGCCAGTGCGATCAAAAGACCCGGCCCGGCGGAGGCGGCCGCGGGCCCGAAGACCACGAACACCCCGGCGCCGATCATCGAGCCGAGTCCGATCACCACCGCGTCGGGAGTTCCCAGCCGCCGGTGCAGCTCCGGGCGGTTCATGCCGGGTTCACCGGCGGTCGCCTCAGCGACGGCTGCGAACTGCGCTCAGGATCAGGTAGCCGAGGTAGCCGGCCACACCCGCCAGGGCGAACTTGCGGGTCTGCGGGGCAACCAGTCCCACACCCAGGGCGGTCTCGATGGTGCCGTTGGTGTAGATGTGCCGGCGGGTGTTCGTCGGGAACGCCGGCGCGGTGATCGCTTCGAACAGTTGCGGTTTCGCGAAGTGGGCCAGTCCGGTGGCGGCCAGTGCCGCCCCGATGACGGGAAGTCGGGACACGGAGGTTCCTTTCGTCGGTGATTCTCGGTCAGGCGAAGTGATAGTCGCTCAACGGAAACTCGGTGGCCTGCTTGATTGCGGCCCGGGCCGTCATCGGGCGCAGCAGTGTCGCCTCGCCGTGCGGGTTGAAGTAGTACGACCGGGCACTCTCGCAATGCCCGAGGGCGAACACGGTGTCACCGACCTGTGTGGTCATCTGATCGAGGAAACGGGCGTTCGCCTCCTCGGTCACCTCGAAGGTGTGCGCTCCGTGACGCTCGACCTCCGCGAAAAGCTTGTCCATGATCCGCATCTGGTACTCCATCGCGTTGAAGAAGTTCAACCCGATGAACGCGTACGGACTTGCCAGGCTGAGGTAGTTCGGGAAGTACGGAACCGACACGCCCTGATACGCCTGGAACCGGTTCTCCCGCCACCACTTCCCGAGGTTGCGACCGTCACGGCCGATGACCTCGATGGCCGGGATGTTGGCCTCCCAGAGGTCGAAACCTGTTGCCAGGACCAGGGTGTCGATCGGGGTGCGGGTACCGTCCGCCGCCACGACGGCATCCGGCTCGATATGGTCGATACCGCTGGTCTGCAGGTGCACGTTGGGTTGGGTGAAGGTGCGGTAGTAGCTGTTGGAGAAGGTCGGCCGCTTGCAGCCGAAGTCGTAGTCCGGGGTGAGCTTGCGGCGCATCTCCGGATCGCGGACCACCGCCCAGCGGTACAGCTTGGACACGTCCGCCGCCCCGATGTTGAGCCGCCGGAACAGCGTCTGCCGATGGTGCAGCACCACAAAGTTGAACAGTTCGTAGATCGCGTCGGTGACGGCGCGCACGGCGCGCTGGGCCAGCGGGACCCGGGCGAAGAGCCGCTTGACGCGTTCCGGATAGCGGAAGTCGACCTTGGGCACCACGTAGATCGCGGTGCGCTGGTAGACGGTCAGGTCGCCGGCCTTTTTGGCGAGTTCCGGGATGAGCTGTACGGCCGTCGCACCGGTGCCGATCAGGCCGATTCGCTTGCCCGCCGGATCGAAATCGTCATCCCAGGCGGTGGTGTGGATGACCGTGCCCTCGAAATCGTGGATACCCGGGATGTCCGGGGTGTGCGGCTGGGAGAGGAAGCCGGTGGCGGTGATCAGGTAACGGGCGCTGAGCGTCTCGCCGTCGGCGAGCATCACCCGCCACAACGCTGCCTCGGCGTCCCACCGGGCGCCCTCGACGCCGGTGTTGAACCGGATATGGCGGCGGATGTCGTACTTGTCGGCCACATCGTCGGCGTACTGCTTGATCTCGGTACCGGTGGAGAACAGCCGAGACCAGTTCGGGTTGGGTTCGAAGAAATAGGAGTAGGTGGTGGTCGGTACATCGCACGCCAGGCCGGGATAGTGGTTGACGTACCAGGTGCCGCCCAGGTCCGGCTGCCGGTCCAGGAGCACGAAGTTCTGGTATCCCAGACGCTTGAGTTGGATCGCCGCGCCGATACCCGCGAAACCGGCCCCGACGATGATCACGTCGACGTGTTGCTCGGTCATGAGCCGACGGTACCCGACCTATCCGGGCGGGCAGTGGCGCAGCGCGGCGTCGACGGCAAGCCCCGGGACATCAAGGACCTTGGTCCCCAGATCGTGGCGGGCTCCGGTGATGTCGACGATCTCGGTCGGTGCCGGGATCAGTGCCGCCGCGGTGCCCAGTTCGGCGATGCTGCCGAACGGGTCCGCGGTGCCATGGGTGAACACCGTCGGCACGGTGATCGCGCCGAAGTGCCCGGTGCGCAGCCGGTCCGGCTTACCCGGGGGGTGCAGTGGATAGGAGAACAGCGTCAACACCGCCACGCTCGGCTGCTCGGCGACCGCCATCGAGGTCAGCCGGCCGCCGTAGGAATGCCCGCCGGCGATCACCGGCCCCTCGGTGAGGGTGCCCGCCACGGCGATCGCCTCGGCCACCCCGGCCTGATCGGAGGCGGCCGATCCGGACGGCGGGCCCTTCGGCCGGCGCCGCC
>LFFF01000025.1 GCA_001510415.1 Actinobacteria bacterium casp-actino6
CCGGGACGTTGACGATGCGCCGGCGCAGTGTCGAGCCCCGGGCTGCGCCGTGGGTGCCACCGGCGAGGGTTCCGGCTGCGCGCAGCAGGTTGTGGGCGAGAACGTCGATCTGGAGGCCCGCCGCATCGAGGTGAAGCGGTCGGTGACCTATGTCACCGGTCAGGGTCTGGTCGAGGGGCCGACGAAGAATAAGGGCAACCGGAAGGTGCCGATCCCGAAGTTCATGGTTCCGCTGCTGAGAACTGAGATCGGGGACCGGGCCGGGGATGCTCTGCTATTTCCATCCCAGCGTGGTGGCTGGCTGACCGTGGGGGAGTTGCGGTGGGTGTTCGATCCCGCCGCCACGAAGGTCGGGGTCGGCGGTCTGGTCCCGCATGAACTGCGGCATACATGCGCCAGCCTGGCGATCAAGGCCGGGGCGAACATCAAGGTGGTTCAGCACCTTCTCGGGCACAAAACAGCCGTTCTCACGATGGATCGCTACGGACACCTGTATCCCGACGACCTGGGGAAAGTGGCGAACGCTTTCGATGCTGCTGCGGTCCGACTGCGGTCCCGCGCTCCGCTGGCGGTGGTCGAATGAGCCGCGCAACGCTTCTACCTGCGTGTTCTGGTGCCCTCGGTGAGATTCGAACTCACACTGCACGGGTTTTGAATCCGTTTCCTCTGCCAGTTGGGATACGAGGGCCCGCTGGGATCGCGGTGTCTCACGATAGTGGATGGGCCTGGGCCCGTAGCCGCCCAACCCCGAATTCCCGTGCGGGTCCCGCCGGGCCACAATTGAGCCTCATGACCGACATTACGACCGGCGCCGGTGACAACCCCTCGCGGCGGGTGCTCATCGCCGAGGACGAGGCGCTGATCCGTCTTGACCTGGCTGAGATGCTGCGTGAGGAGGGCTACACCGTTGTCGGGGAGGCCGGCGACGGCCAGCAGGCCGTGGACTTGGCCGAGAGCCTGCGTCCGGATCTGGTGATCATGGACGTCAAGATGCCCCGGCGCGACGGTATCGACGCCGCGGCCGAGATCGCCGCAAAGCGGATCGCCCCGATCGTGGTGCTGACCGCGTTCAGCCAGCGGGATCTGGTGGAGAAGGCCCGCGATGCCGGCGCGATGGCCTACCTGGTCAAGCCATTCTCGATCACCGACCTGGTTCCGGCGATCGAGGTCGCCGTCAGCCGGTTCCAGGAGATGGCGGCCTTGGAGCGCGAGGTCGCCGACCTCGGCGATCGGTTGCAGACCCGCAAGCTGACCGAGCGGGCCAAGGGCCTGCTGCAGGCTCGTCATGGGATGACCGAGCCCGAGGCTTTCAAGTGGATGCAGCGCGCGGCGATGGACCGGCGTACCACCATGAAACGCGTTGCCGAAGTGGTTCTGGAGACGTTGGACGGTCCCGCGGATCCGGCCGCGCCGCAGTAGGAACCCCGTCCCGGACGGCCAGCACGCGCGGTTTGGGCCCCGGTTGGCTATGTTCTACCGAAGCGTCGACGCCTTGGCCCTGCGGTGGAACGGGTGGTTGATGCCGGAAACGACCATTTGACCCGGAGGTGAAACGTGCGCGGTCGGGCGACACGGAACGCAATCGCAATCAGTTCGGCGGCGCTGGTGATGCTCGGCATCGCCGGCTGCAGCCAGCCGTCCCCGGACGGCGGGTCGGCGGGTGACGGAACCTCGGCATCAGGTGAGACGGCCGCTCCGGTCGATCTGAAGATCGTCGAGCAGGTCCAGATCGACCAGGCCGGCGCCGAGGTCAAGCCGGAGGCCGGAATCACAGCGGCCGACCCGGCCGGTGACGGCACCGCCACCTGTGTGCCCGTGAAGATCGCCATGGCCGGTGCGCTCAACGGTCCTGATGCCGCACTCGGTATCAACATCAAGAACGGTGTGCAACTGGCCCTGGACAAACACAACGCTGCCAACCCGGGTTGCCAGATCGAGCTGCGGACCTTCGATACCGAGGGAGACCCGCAGAAAGCGACGGCCATCGCCCCGCAGATCGTCGACGACGAGACCATCATCGGTCTGATCGGACCTGCGTTCTCGGGGGAGACCAAGGCCACCGGCGGGGTCTTCGACCAGGCCGGTCTGCTCGCGGCCACCGCGTCGGCAACCAACGTGACGCTCTCCGAGCAAGGCTGGAACACCTTCCTGCGCGGATTGGCCAATGACGGTGTCCAGGGCCCGGCAGTCGCCAACTACATGAAGACAACCTTGGGCGACACGAAGGTCTGCGTCGTCGATGACAGCACCGACTACGGCCTCGGGCTGGCCCAGGCGGTCCGTGACACCTTGGGCCCGGTAGCCGATCCCGCCTGCGCCATCTCGGTCAAGAAGGGCGACAAGGACTTTTCGGCCACGGTGACCCAGGTGAAGGGTCAGTCGCCGGACTCGGTGTTCTACAGCGGTTACTACGCCGAGGCCGCCCCATTCGTGCAGCAATTGCGCGACGCCGGCTTCACCGGCAGGTTCGTCAGCGCCGACGGCACCAAGGACCCGGAATTCGTCAAGCAGGCCGGTCAGTCGTCCAAGGATGCGGTGCTGTCCTGCCCGTGCGGCCCGGCCAGCGCGGCTTTCTCCGACGAGTACACCAAGAAGTTCGGCCAGGCTCCCGGCACCTACAGCACTGAGGGCTACGACCTGGGCACCATCCTTGCCAAGGGCATTGACTCGGGTGCTACCACCCGTGAGGCCCTCCTCGACTACGCCAAGAAATACGAGGGACAGGGTGTGGCCCGCAAGTACCAGTGGACCGACACCGGCGAACTCACCACAACGCTGATCTGGATGTACAAAGTCCAGTAGGTCCAACGCGGCGGAATGCGCCATCGCGGTCCACGTGCGGCTATGGTCTACGGGACTTGTGCCTGAAGCCCAACTTGCTTATCCGGAGGTAGAACGTGCGCGGAATGCGGACACGAAGCGTGATGGCCGTGAGCGCCGCGGGGCTGGCTCTGTTGGGGATGACCGGGTGCGCCGAGCAGCCCAAGTCCGCTGACAACGCGGCGCAGGGCGATCTGACGATCGTCGAACAGGTCCAGATCAACCCGAACGGCGAGGCGGTCGAAGCGGCGGCCGGCGCGGCCGCCCCGGTTGATCCCGCCGGGGACGGCACGGCGACCTGCCCGCCGCTGTCGCTGGCGATGGCCGGTCCGCTGACCGGTGCGGACGCCCCGTTCGGTGCCAATGTCAGAGACGGCGCGCAGCTGGCCGTTGACCAGCACAATGCCGCCAACCCGGGCTGCCAGGTCCAGCTGAAGACCTTCGACACCGAGGGCGACCCGCAGAAGGCGACGTCGGTCGCGCCGCAGATTGTCGACGACCCGTCCATCATCGGACTCGTCGGCCCGACCTGGTCGGGGGAGACCAAGGCGACGGGTGCGGTGTTCGACCAGGCCGGCCTGGTGGCCGTCACCCCGTCGGCCACCAACGTCGCGCTGTCTGAGCAGGGCTGGAAGACCTTTTTTCGCGGCCTGTCCAACGACGGTGTCCAGGGTCCGTCGCTGGCCAATTATCTGAAGAACACATTGGACGTCGACAAGGCGTGCGTCGTCGACGACAGCACCGACGCGGGTGTGGGCCAGGCCGGGGCTGTGCGCGACACGCTGGGCCCGATCTCAGACTCCGCCTGCACCATCTCGATCAAGAAGGGCGACAAGGACTTCTCCGCCGCAGTGGGCCAGATCATGAACCAGTCTCCGGACGTGGTCGTCTTCGCCAGCTACTACACCGAAGGTGCCCTGCTTCTGCAGCAACTGCGCGATGCCGGTTACACCGGCCTGTTCGCCGGCCCGGACGGACTCAAGGATCCGCAGTTCGTCAAGGCCGCCGGAGAAGCATCCAAGGGAGCGGTGCTGTCCTGCCCCTGCGGCCCGCCGACGGGCGCCTTCGCCGAGGCGTACACCGAGAAGTTCGGGCAGGCCCCCGGTACCTACAGCCTCGAATCCTATGACCTGGCCACGATCCTGCTCACCGGCATCGACTCCGGCGCCGACACCCGTCCGGCCCTGCTGGACTTCGTCCGCACCTATCAGGGCCAGGGAGTGGCCCGCAAGTACCAGTGGACCGAGAACGGTGAGCTCACGTCAAACCTGATCTGGATCTACAAGGTTCAGTAGCCACCGATGATTCACGAGTGCGTCGGCCAATACGCATGCCTGGCCGGTGACATCGGTTTCAACGTCGAGAACCTGCGGAACGGCTTCTGGCAACTGACTATCGACGGACTGGCCTGGGGTGCGATCTATGCCCTGGTCGCCGTCGGCTACACCCTGGTGTTCGGCGTCCTGCGGCTGATCAACTTCGCGCACTCCGAGATCTTCATGCTCGGTATGTTCGGGGCGTACTTCTGTCTCGATGTGATCCTCGGCTTCGCACCGAGCGGCAACGCCTACAACCGCGGTGTCATGTTGACGGTGCTGTATCTGGGCATCGCGATGCTGTTCGCCATGGCGGTATCCGGTTCGGCCGCAGTCGGTTTGGAGTTCGTCGCCTACCGGCCATTGCGCCGGCGCAACGCCCGCCCGCTGACCTTCCTCATCACCGCCATCGGTATGTCCTTCGTACTGCAGGAGTTCGTCCACTTCGTGCTGCCGACAATCATCAAAGGTTACGGCGGCAGCAACGCCCAGCAGCCGATCATCCTGGTGCAGCCCAAGACCCAGTTCGAGGTGTTCGGCGCCTCGGTCACCAACGTCACCCTGGTGATTATCGTCTCCGCACTGGTGCTGGCACGGTTGACCTACCTGTTCGTCCACCGCACCAAGTTCGGCCGCGGGATCCGCGCGGTGGCCCAGGACCCAACTACGGCCACCCTGATGGGAGTCTCGCGGGAACGCATCATCGTGACGACCTTCCTGATCGGCGGCATGCTTGCCGGGGCAGCGGCGCTGCTCTACACGCTGCGTGTTCCACAGGGCATCATCTACTCCGGCGGATTCCTGCTGGGTATCAAGGCGTTCTCGGCCGCCGTGCTCGGCGGGATCGGCAATCTGCGCGGAGCCCTGATCGGTGGACTGCTACTGGGCGTGATGGAGAACTACGGCCAGGCGCTGTTCGGCACCCAGTGGCGCGATGTCGTCGCCTTCGTCCTGCTGGTGCTGGTCCTGTTGATCAAGCCCACCGGGATCCTCGGTGAGAGCCTGGGGAAGACCCGGGTATGAGCGCACTACTGGCTCCGGGAGACGCGCTGCGGCAGTGGTGGTCAGGCCTGACCCGGGTGCAGAAATGGGGGTTCGGTGTCATCGGCTTCGGCGCACTGGCGCTGCTGCCGCTGTACACGCCGTCGTTCGTTGACACCCCGGGTATCAGCTTCGGCGGCACCATGGCCCAATTCGCCATCCTGGCGATCATCGCCATCGGACTGAATGTGGTTGTGGGCCAGGCCGGTCTGCTCGACCTCGGTTATGTCGGCTTCTACGCGGTCGGCGCCTACACCGTTGCGCTGCTCACCAGCCCGGACAGCCCGTGGAACAGGGTGGGACCGGACGGCTGGGTGCACGAGAATTGGGCCTGGCTGGCCTGCGTACCGATTGCCATGGCTGTCACCGCACTGACCGGGTTGATCCTCGGCTTCCCGACCCTGCGGCTGCGCGGGGACTATCTGGCCATCGTGACCCTGGGATTCGGCGAGATCATCCGGCTGCTCGCCGACAACCTGGCCGGCGTGACCAACGGACCGCGCGGTCTCAACGAGGTGGCATACCCGCATATCGGGGCGAGCGAGAAGCTGCCCCACGGGGTGTTCTCCAGCGGAAACTCCTCCGGTGACGCGAACTACGGAACGTGGTGGTTCTGGCTCGGCCTGATCCTGATCGTGGCACTGCTGCTGCTGGTCGGAAACCTGGAGCGCAGCCGGGTAGGCCGGGCCTGGGTGGCCATCCGGGAGGACGAGGACGCCGCAGAGAACATGGGCGTCAACACCTTCCGGTTCAAACTGTGGGCGTTCGTGATCGGTGCGGCCATCGGCGGGTTGTCCGGCGCGCTGTACGCCGGGCAGGTGCAGTACGTCGCGCCGCCGACGTTCAACATCATCAACTCGATGCTGTTCCTGTGCGCAGTGGTGCTCGGCGGGCAGGGCAACAAGTTGGGCGTGATCTTCGGGGCTTTCATCATCGTCTACCTGCCCAACCGGTTGCTCGGTGTGGAGGTGATGGGGATCAACCTCGGCGACCTCAAATACCTGTTCTTCGGCCTGGCCCTGGTGGTGCTGATGATCTTCCGGCCGCAGGGCCTGTTCCCGGTCCGGCAGCAGTTGCTGGCTTACGGGAGTTCGGCGCGCAGGCTGCTGGCCAGCGCCGACGAGAACAAGGCGGACCGATGAGCGAACCGGTGATCGACGAACAGATGGCGGTACTGCATCGCGAGATGCACGCGGCCCAGGGCGAGACACTGCTGCAGACAACGGATCTGACCCTGAAGTTCGGCGGCCTGACGGCGCTGGACTCGGTGAACTTCGCGATCAGGCGGGGCGAGATCCTCGGACTCATCGGTCCCAACGGCGCCGGCAAGACGACCTGCTTCAACGTCATCACCGGGGTCTACCGGCCCACCTCGGGCTCGGTGATGTTCGACGGCGAACCCCTGGGCCGGCTCAAACGCCACCAGATCACCCGCCTGGGCATCGCGCGCACCTTCCAGAACATCCGGCTGTGGGGCGAGATGACCGCACTGGAGAACGTCGTCGTCGGCACCGACGCCCGGCACCGGACCTCGGTGCCAGGGGCACTGGTGCGTTCGGCCCGACACCGCCGCGAGGAGCACAACGCCATCGAGAAGGCCGCCGCCCTGCTCGATTTCGTTGGCATCGCCCACCGCGGCGGGGAGAAGGCCAAGAACCTGCCATACGGGGATCAGCGGCGCCTGGAGATCGCCCGGGCGCTGGCCACCGAGCCGAAACTGCTCTGCCTCGACGAACCTGCCGCCGGATTCAACCCCAGTGAGAAGGCGGCACTGATCGACCTGATCCGCGCCATCCGCGACGACGGCTACACGGTGCTGTTGATCGAGCACGATATGCGCCTGGTCATGGGCGTCACCGACCGGATCGTGGTGCTGGAGTTCGGCCGTAAGATCGCCGACGGTCTGCCCGCCGAGATCCGCGAGGATCCCGCGGTGATCGCCGCCTACCTGGGGGTTCCCGATGACCAACTCTGAAATCACCGCCGCACCCCTGCTCGAGGTCCGCGACGTGGTTGTCCGATACGGGAGAATCGAAGCGCTGCACGGGGTTTCGCTGGTCGTGAACCAGGGGGAGTTGGTGACCCTGCTGGGCGCCAACGGGGCCGGCAAAACCACCCTGATGCGGGCCGTCTCCGGACTGCGCCCGCTGGCGGGCGGTTCGATCTGGTTCGACGGGCACGACATCACCCGGGTCAAGGCGCATCGGCGGGTCATCGACGGTCTCATCCAGGCTCCGGAGGGCCGCGGCGTCTTTCCGGGCATGACCGTGGCCGACAACCTCGAGATGGGTTGCTACGGCAGAAAATTCGAGTCCAAATCCGCGCACGACGAGCAGTTGAACTGGGTGTTCGAGACCTTCCCCCGGCTGGCTGAACGGCGTAAGCAGGTCGGTGGAACACTATCCGGCGGCGAGCAGCAGATGCTGGCCATCGGTCGGGCGTTGATGGCCCGGCCCCGGGTCCTGCTCCTCGATGAACCGTCAATGGGTTTGGCGCCGATGGTGATCTCCCAGATCTTCGGCATCATCGCCGAGATCAACGCCCAGGGGACCACCGTGCTGCTGGTGGAACAGAACGCCCAGCAGGCACTGAGCCGGTCCGACCGGGCCTACATCCTGGAGACCGGCACCGTCACCCGCGAAGGCCCGGCCCGGGAATTGCTGGCCGATGACAGCGTTCGCGCGGCCTATCTGGGTGTTGCGTAGCGGCCCCGCAATCGATCGCGCGGGCTAGCTGACCCGGAAGCGCTTCACCCGCGCGGTCGCCCCTGACACCAGTTCCAGTCGGCGTTTAGGTATTCCCAGATAACTGGCCAGTACCTTGGTGACCGCCTCGGTGGCCTTGCCCTCGACGGCACGCTCGCGAACGTAAACGGTCAGCGCACCATCGTCGCCTACCGTGACCAGCGGACCCTTTCGGCTGCCGGGCTTCACGGTGACCACGACTGTCTCGGACATCTACCGCGCGACGATCACCGAGGATCCGTGGCCGAACAGTCCCTGGTTGGCGGTGATACCGACGGTGGCACCCTCCACCTGGCGGCCGGTGGCCTGACCCCGAAGCTGCCAGGTCAACTCGCAGACCTGGGCGATGGCCTGGGCCGGGATGGCCTCGCCGAAACACGCCAGCCCGCCGGAGGGATTGACCGGGATGCGGCCGCCGATCGTGGTGGCACCGGAGCGCAGCAGTTGTTCCGCCTCGCCCTTGGGGCACAGGCTCAGGTGCTCGTACCAATCCAGTTCCAGCGCGGTGGACAGGTCGTAGACCTCGGCGAGACTCAGGTCGTCGGGTCCGATGCCGGCCTCGGCGTAGGCCGCATCGAGAATGTGATCCTTGAACACCCGCTCCGGGGCGGGAACGACGGCGGTCGAATCGGTCGCGATATCGGGCAGTTCCGGCAGGTGCTGCGGATAGTTGGGTGTCACCGTGGACACCGCCCGCACCGAGGGCACCCCGGCCACCGAACCCAGGTGCTTCTCGGCGAAGGCCTTGCTGGCCACGATGACCGCGGCGGCGCCGTCGGAGGTGGCGCAGATGTCCAGGAGTCGCAGCGGGTCGGACACCACCGGACTGGCCAACACATCCTCCACCGAGTTCTGTTTCCGGTAGCGCGCGTTCGGGTTGTTCAGGCCGTGCCGGGAGTTCTTCACCTTGACTTCGGCGAAGTCCTCCAACGTGGCGCCGTAGAGGTCCATCCGGCGTCGGGCCAGCAGGGCGAAGTACACCGTGTTGGTGGCCCCGATGAGGTGAAAGCGCTGCCAGTCCGGGTCGTTGCGGCGTTCCCCTCCGACCGGGGCGAAAAACCCCTTCGGGGTGGTGTCGGCGCCGATGACCAGGGCGACGTCGCACAGCCCGGCCAGGATCTGGGCCCGCGCCGACTGCAGCGCCTGCGACCCCGAGGCGCAGGCCGCATAACTGGAGGAGACCGGGACACCGGTCCAGCCCAGCTTCTGGGCGAAGGTGGCACCGGCGACGAAGCCCGGGTATCCGTTGCGGATGGTGTCCGCGCCGGCGACGAACTGGATCTGACGCCAGTCCAGTCCGGCGTCGCGCAATGCGGCGCGGGCGGCGACCACGCCGTACTCGGTGAAATCCCGACCCCACTTGCCCCACGGGTGCATTCCCGCGCCCAGGATGTAGACCGGGTCCGGCGGGCAGGAGCGAAGCGAGTCGCGGACGAGTTCAGTCATGAGCGATCTGCCTCTGCGATCTGCCATGCGTACACGGTGCGCGGGAACCCGGCGTCATCGACGTACAACGGCATCGTGGTCAGCTCCATGGTCATCCCCACCTTCAGGTCGGCGGCCAGGGTGTCGGTGACGACTTTGCCCAGCACGATCAGTCCCTCATCGGCCAACTGCACCGCGGCGACCGCGAACGGCTCGAACGGATCGGTGGCCGGGTAGGGGGGCGGCGGGGCGTAGCGGTTCTCGGTGTAGCTCCACAACGTCCCGCGCCGCGACAACGCGACTGCATCCATTTCGTCGGCCGCGCAGGCCGGATTGGGACAGTTGTTCTCCCGCGGCGGGAAAACATAGGTGGCGCACTGCGGGCATTTGGCGCCGATCAGATGCGGCACCCCTGAGTCGTCAACGGTCCACCAGCCGTCGACAGCGGGTAGTTCGGCGGCGGCGTCCGGAGCAGCTGGCACGAAGATGAGCCTACGCGATCACGGCAGCCGAACTGAAACGTGTTTCAGTTCCGAAGGCGTCGGGTGCCATGCCTAGAGTATGGGCGTGAGCGAGAAGCCGACATTGATGTTGCTGGACGGCAATTCGCTGGCCTTCCGGGCCTTCTACGCGCTGCCGGCGGAGAACTTCCGGACCAAGAACGGCCTGACCACAAACGCCGTCTACGGGTTCACCGCAATGCTGATCAACCTGCTCCGTGACGAGGCTCCCACCCACATCGCCGCCGCCTTCGACGTCTCACGGCAGACCTTCCGCGCCGAGCGGTTCCCCGAGTACAAGGCCACCCGTAGCGCCACCCCGGATGAGTTCCGCGGCCAGATCGACATCACCAAGGAAGTTCTCAACGCTCTGGGTATCACCGTCCTCGCCGAGCCGGGGTTCGAGGCCGACGACATCATCGCCACCCTCGCGACCCAGGCCGACGAGGCCGGGTACCGGGTCCTGGTCGTCACTGGTGACCGCGACTCGCTGCAGCTCGTGAACAACGACGTCACCGTGCTCTACCCGATCAAGGGCGTCAGCGTGTTGACCCGATTCACCCCCGAGGCGGTGGTCGAGAAGTACGGGCTCACACCGGAGCAGTACCCGGACTTCGCGGCGCTGCGCGGCGACCCCAGCGACAACCTGCCGGGCATCCCCGGGGTGGGGGAGAAGACCGCCGCCAAGTGGATCGTCGAGTACGGCTCGCTGGAGAATCTGGTCGACAACGTCGAAGGTGTGCGGGGCAAGGTCGGAGAGTCGTTGCGCGCCAACCTTTCCACCGTGGTGCTCAACCGGGAGCTCACCCATCTGGTGCGTGACGTGCCGCTGGCCCAGACCCCGGACACCCTGCGGCTACTGCCGTGGGACCGTGACCAGATCCACCGGCTGTTCGACGACCTCGAGTTCCGGGTGCTGCGCGACCGGCTGTTCGACACCCTGGCCGCCGTCGAACCCGAGGTCGACGAAGGCTTCGAGGTGCGCGGCGGGGCACTGGAGCCCGGTGCGGTGGGGGCCTGGCTGGCCGCACACGCCCGCGACGGACGTCGCTGCGGGATGGCGGTGGTGGGCACCCACACGGTGTACGACGGCGATGCCACGGCGGTTGCCATCGCCACCGCCGGCGGTGAGGGCGCCTATATCGACACCACCACCCTGACCGCGGAGGATGAGGCCGCGCTCGGCGACTGGCTGGCCGATGGGGGTGCCCCGAAGGCGCTGCACGAGGCCAAGATCGCCATGCACGACCTGGCCGGCCGTGGCTGGACGCTGGCCGGCGTCACCTCCGACACCGCGCTGGCCGCCTACCTGGTGCGGCCCGGGCAGCGCAGCTTCGCCCTCGACGACCTCTCGCTGCGGTACCTGCGGCGCGAGCTTCGCGCCGAAACCCAGGAACAGCAACAACTCTCGCTGCTGGATGACACCGAGGGAGTCGACGACCAGGCCGTGCAGACGCTGCTGCTGCGGGCCCGGGCTGTCGCCGACCTGGCCGACGCCCTCGACGAGGAGCTGGACCGGATAGAGTCCGCATCCCTGCTCACCGAAATGGAACTGCCGGTCCAGTCGACTCTGGCTGCGATGGAGGCCATCGGCATCGCCGTGGATCAGGACAAGCTCGACACCCTGCAACGTGAGTTCGGTGGGCAGATCCGCGATGCCGCCGAGGCGGCCTACTCGGTGATCGGCAAGCAGATCAACCTCGGCTCACCCAAACAGTTGCAGGTGGTGCTGTTCGATGAGTTGGGCATGCCCAAGACCAAGAAGACCAAGACCGGTTACACCACCGACGCCGAGGCCCTGCAATCGCTCTTCGACAAGACCGGCCATCCGTTTCTGGAACATCTGCTGGCTCACCGTGACGCCACCCGGTTGAAGGTCACCGTCGACGGCCTCCTGAAGTCGACTGCCGACGACGGCCGCATCCACACCACCTTCAACCAGACGATCGCCGCCACCGGTCGGTTGTCCTCCACCGAGCCCAATCTGCAGAACATCCCGATCCGCACCGAGGCCGGCCGCCGCATCCGCGACGCCTTCATCGTCGGCCAGGGCTACAGCGAGCTGATGACGGCCGACTACAGCCAGATCGAGATGCGCATCATGGCGCACCTGTCGCGCGATGAGGGTCTGATCGAGGCGTTCCGGACCGGGGAGGACCTGCACTCGTTCGTCGGGTCGCGGGCCTTCGGCGTACCGATCGACGAGGTCACCACCGAGTTGCGCCGCCGGGTCAAAGCGATGTCCTACGGGCTGGCCTACGGATTGAGCGCCTACGGGCTGTCCGCCCAGCTGAAGATCTCCACCGAAGAGGCCAAGGAGCAGATGGACTCCTACTTCGCCAGGTTCGGCGGGGTCCGTGACTATCTGCACGCCGTCGTTGAGCAGGCCCGCAAGGACGGCTACACCTCCACGGTGCTGGGCAGGCGGCGCTATCTGCCGGAGTTGGACAGCAGCAACCGCCAACTCCGGGAGGCCGCCGAACGGGCCGCGCTCAACGCGCCCATCCAGGGCAGCGCCGCGGACATCATCAAGGTCGCGATGGTCGGGGTGGACCGGGCGCTCCGTGAGGCCGGGCTGTCCTCGCGCCTGCTGCTACAGGTGCACGACGAGCTTCTGCTCGAGGTGGCGCCGGGGGAGCGGGAGGCCGTCGAGGGATTGGTCCGTGAACGAATGGGGGGCGCCTACCCGTTGGACGTGCCGCTGGAGGTCTCGGTGGGCTGCGGCCCAACCTGGGACGCGGCGGCGCATTAGGGCGGCTAGCGCACCGGAAACCGGTAGCCGTTGAGAAGGTGCAGCGCGGGCCCGGCGTCCGCCCGGGCGGCCACCAGTCGGTGGGCCTCCTCGTTCTGGAGGGCGAACACCCGATCATCGCCGAAACCGCGGTCGATCCGGTCGCGCACATAGGCCAGTTCGACCACCGCCATCGTGAACCGCTTGACCGACCAGGCCGCGCGCCGCCCGCCGAAGCGGCGGGCGTTAGACACCGCTGTCTTGCGGGACTGCAGCGAACCCAGCCAGGTGGCCTCCGGAGGCGTCACCAGGCCGTGCGCCACCAATCCGGGCAGTTTCGAGGCGATGATGTGGCGCTCCCGGCGTCGGCTGACCACCGCGAGGGTGATCGCCAGGCCGAAGATCGGCATCATCCACAGCACGTAGACGCCGAGGTAGGTGCTGGCACCCAGTAACGCCGAGCCGTTCCACAGCCCGTGCATGACCACCGCAGCCAGATAGCCGAGCAGCAGGAATCCCGCCTTGGCGAGCAGGGACCGTTGCTGCAGGGCGAAGTACACGCCGATACCGATCATGGTGGTGAACAGCGGATGGGCGAACGGCCCCAGCACCAGGCGCATCCCGGCGATGGCCAAAGAGCCGGCGACCGTCTCCCCGCTGGCGATGTAGAAGATGTTCTCCAGCCAGGAAAATCCCACCGCGGTGAAACCGGCGTAGATCAGACAGTCGGTCATCGTGTTGAGTTCGGCGCGGCGTCGACCGGTCATCATCAGCAGCAGGAACGCTCCCTTGGCAGCCTCTTCGATCACCGGAGCGCCGATGGCCACCGTGACGAAACTGGGTTTCTCCCCGCCCAGGCCGAAGCTCTGCTCGATGACGTGCTCGAAGGCCACCGACAGCACCACAGCGACCGAGGCGCCCCACAGGAACGCCAGGACCAGCAGCCGCGGCGGCTCCGGCTCCCAGCGGTCCAGCCACAGATAACACAGCAGAACGCAGGTCATCGCCAGGCTGGACAGCGCGAACCCCAGCACGGTGCCACCCGGGTCGACCGCCGTCAGCAGGCTGAGGATCAGCCCGACCAGGGTGCCCAGCCCGATGATGGCCGCGAGCGGGGCACCGACTTTGCGGACCGGGGCGGGCAACGGCGGCCCGAGACTGCTGAACGCTGTGGCGTGGGACACCCCAGGAGAGTAGCCGGGGCCGGACCCGGGTTTGTCCTGGCTGTCACCGGTCGCGTAGGCTCACCCGAGGCTCCGCGCGCTGTTCTGCGGGCCAAACACCAAGAAACCTGTCCCTACGATTAACTGTGTCCGGAGCAACCCAACAATATGCCCAGTCCCACCGTCACCTCGCCGCAAGTAGCCATCAATGACATCGGCTCGGCTGAGGACTTCCTCGCCGCCATCGACAAGACCATCAAGTACTTCAACGATGGCGACATCGTCGAGGGGACCATCGTCAAGGTGGACCGGGACGAGGTCCTGCTCGATATCGGCTACAAGACCGAAGGGGTCATCCCTTCCCGCGAACTCTCGATCAAGCACGACGTCGACCCCAATGAAGTGGTGTCCGTCGGCGACGAGATCGAAGCCCTCGTCCTCACCAAGGAGGACAAGGAAGGCCGGCTGATCCTGTCCAAGAAGCGCGCTCAGTACGAGCGCGCCTGGGGCACCATCGAGGCGCTCAAGGAGAAGGACGAGGCCGTCAAGGGCACCGTCATCGAGGTCGTCAAGGGCGGCCTGATCCTCGACATCGGCCTGCGTGGCTTCCTGCCCGCATCCCTGGTCGAGATGCGTCGGGTCCGTGACCTGCAGCCGTATATCGGCAAGGAGATCGAAGCCAAGATCATCGAGTTGGACAAAAACCGCAACAACGTGGTGCTCTCGCGGCGGGCGTGGCTCGAGCAGACCCAGTCCGAGGTCCGCAGCGAGTTCCTGAACCAACTGGTCAAGGGCGCCGTCCGCAAGGGTGTCGTCTCCTCGATCGTCAACTTCGGAGCCTTCGTCGACCTCGGCGGAGTCGACGGCCTGGTGCACGTCTCTGAACTGTCCTGGAAGCACATCGACCACCCGTCCGAGGTCGTTCAGGTGGGCGACGAGGTCACCGTGGAGGTGCTCGACGTCGATATGGATCGCGAGCGGGTTTCCCTGTCGCTCAAGGCCACTCAGGAAGACCCGTGGCGGCACTTCGCCCGCACCCATGCCATCGGCCAGATCGTGCCCGGCAAGGTCACCAAGCTGGTGCCGTTCGGCGCGTTCGTCCGCGTCGAGGAGGGCATCGAGGGTCTGGTGCACATCTCCGAGCTGTCCGAGCGCCACGTCGAGGTGCCCGACCAGGTTGTCGCCGTCGGCGACGACGCGATGGTCAAGGTCATCGACATCGACCTGGAACGCCGCCGTATCTCGCTGAGCCTCAAGCAGGCCAACGAGGACTACACCGAGGAGTTCGACCCCTCGAAGTACGGTATGGCCGACAGCTACGACGAAGCGGGCAACTACATCTTCCCGGAGGGCTTCGACGCCGAGACCAACGAGTGGCTCGAGGGCTTCGACAAGCAGCGCACCGAATGGGAGGCCCGCTACGCCGAGGCCGAGCGCCGGCACAAGATGCACACCACGCAGATGGAGAAGTTCGCTGCTGCCGATGCCGCTGCCGCTAAGGAGCGCCCGACGAGCTCGTCGACGAGTTCGAGTTCCGGCGAGGAGGCCGGCGGTTCGCTGGCCAGTGACGCCCAGTTGGCGGCACTGCGCGAGAAGCTCGCCGGTAACGCCTAACCCGCGATGCTGCGCATCGGCCTGACCGGGGGGATCGGGGCCGGCAAGTCAACGGTGTCCGCCACATTCTCAGAATGTGGCGGCATCGTTGTCGACGGGGACGTCATCGCCCGCGAGGTCGTCGAACCGGGGACAACCGGGCTGACCAAGCTCGTCGAATCATTCGGTCGGCAGATCCTGCGGCCCGACGGGGCGCTGGACCGACCGGCGCTGGCCGCGATCGCGTTCAGTGACGAGAACAAGCGCCAGACCCTCAACGGGATCGTCCACCCACTGGTGGCGCACCGCCGCTCCGAGTTGATCGCGGCGGCCGCCGAGGATGCCGTGATCGTCGAAGACATTCCCCTGCTGGTGGAGTCCCAGATGGCGCCGATGTTCCCGTTGGTGGTGATCGTCGACGCCGATCCTGAGGTCCGTGTCCAGCGGCTCATCGACCACCGCGGCTTCAGTGAGGCCGACGCCCGGGCCCGCATCGCCGCTCAGGCGACCGAGGAGCAGCGCCGCCGGGTCGCAGATGTCTGGCTGGACAACTCCGGCACCGCGGGCCACCTCGTCGAACGGGCCCGCGAGCTGTGGTACCGGCGGATTCTTCCGTTCGCGCACAATCTCGCGACCGGTAGGCCGACACCGGACCCGGATGACCTGGTGCCGGCGGACCCGTCCTGGTCACCGCAGGCCGAACGTATCCGGGCCCGGCTGAACACCGCCTGCGGGCATCGTGCGCTGCGCATCGACCACATCGGGTCCACCGCGGTCACCGGTCTGGACGCCCGCGACATCATCGACGTCCAGGTGACCGTCACCGCACCGGAACTCGCCGACGAACTCACCGATGATCTGGTGCGGGCGGGCTATCCCCAAGTGGAGTCGGTGACCGCGGACCGAAGCATCGACGGGTCAACGACACTGTGGCCCAAACGGCTACACGCCTCAGCCGATCCGGGCCGGCCGACCCATGTGCATATCAGAGTGGACGGCAGTCCCAACCAGAGGTTCGCGCTGCTATTCGTCGACTGGCTCAACGCCAACCCAGGGGTGCGGGCCGACTACCTCGACGCCAAGCGCCATCACGGCACGGCGGCATGGATCCTGGACGCGTACGGCCGGGCGCAATCCTGGGCGGAAGGCACCGACTGGTGTCCCGGGTCGGTCAGCTGACCGGGGCGCCGAGGTCGGCCGCGGGTATCTCCAGGGCGGGAGACTCCAGTGCCGGGACGTCGAGGACCGGCGGATCGCCACCGTCGCCTGGCAACGGTGCCGGCGGATCGAGCACGTCGGCCGGCAGACCCGTCGCATTGCTCAACGGGGCTCCGCAGTTCATCGCGCCATAGTCCGGGTCGTCGCGGGCCGGCGTGAGTTTGGGGCCGATGAACTGATCCGCCTGGGCGTACAACTGGTCGTCAACCAGGATCTCGCAGTGCAGGTTGGCCGAGTAGGGCCACTGGATGGAGATCCGCATCCCGGCCTCTTCGGGATCGGACAGCACCGCGGTGGCCTCGAAGGTGCGACCGGGCAGCATCGTCGGGTCGACGCTGCTGACCTGGCTGTCGCTGATCCGGTAGCTGACCAGCGCACCCCTGGCCAGCCCGTCTACCCGGGCGCGGTAGGTGACGTTGTGCTGCAGATCGTCAGGCTGAGGGTCGTCATCGTCGGCTGCCGCCGCACCCGGCGCCAGGGGGACCGCCATTGTCAGCGCCGCCGCGACACCTGCGGTCAGCGATCGCCTCATGCGTCCCACGGCAGTCGAGAATACGCCTATCGCCAGCTCAGCTCCATTCCGGTGCCGGCCAGCCAGGCGTTCAGGTCATGGCCGTGGGCAGCCAGGCCGGCGACGGTGGCAACCGCGCATTTCAGCGCGGCCTCTGTGGTCTCAGTGCTCAGCAAGCCCATCCGGTGCGCTTCCAGTAGCTCATCGAGGTCCACCAGATCGGTGCCGCGGCCGGTGCGAACCACGAGGTCGATGTAATGGTCCTCGGCGGCCCAGCGTTCGGGCCCGACGGTGATGCGGCCGACGTCGAGGTAATAGTCCTGGTCGCGCTGATGGCCCGGATTGAAGTGGAAGACGTTGGCCCGCAGGCCCAACGATGGAAGCAGCCAGGACTCCAGGTAATGGAACTGGATCCGCCCGGGGGTGGGGCGAGCCATGTAGAGCCCCCATGGGAACAGCCGGTACTCGTCGACGCCCCGCACCATCCCCTTGGGATCAGTGTTGGTGCGGGCGACGAGGTCGAAGGTTTCGTGCTTGGGCGGGTGGATGATCCAAGCCTACGACCTCGGGAGCGACCTCGGGGTCCTGTCGCTCGACGGAGTGCCGCAGAGGCTGATTGGCGCGCAGGTTCGGGTAGGCGGCGATGGCCAGCGGAATGGTGTCGAAGAACCGCGACCGACCGAGTATCTCGGAGAACCCGCCGCCGGTGAAGGCCTTCTGGGTTCTGCCCTGCTGGACAACCACAAGAAAGGGGACGTCGCGCAGGGCGGCAATCTCCGCCACGTAGCACAGCGCCTCGAATCCGGTGAAGTCGACGTCGTCGATGCGCCGCGCGTCGAGTACCAGCAGATCGACCTCCTCGCGGTCGTCGCCCTCCTCCCCGTCATCGCCCTCGGCGGTCTCCGGCAGGGCATCGATGAGAAGCATCCGGAACCAGTTGGCGTTGCCGAACCACAGCGGTCCGTTGAGCGCGAATGCCGCGATACCGGGAACGGGTGCGGCCCGTCGGTCGGTCAGTGGTAGCCAGGTTCCCTCGGGGGAGCGGCCGAGCCGGAGCAGCTCCGGACGGGCGGTGCGCGATGCCTGGTAGATGAAGGAGACCAGGACGGCGAACAGGACGCCGTAGACAATGCCCAGCAGCACCGTGCCGATCAGCGAGATCAGCATCAACGTGAAGGCTTTCCAGGTGTACTTCCTGGTGGCCCGCATCTGGTCGACGCGAAAGATCTTGATCGCGATGTAGACCAGCACTGCTGCCAATGTCGCCGAGGGAAGGTTCTCGATGATCTGGCTGAAGAACAGCACAACCACCGCGATTGCCCCGGCGACCAGCGACGTCAACTGGGTTCTGCCGCGCGATTCGGAAATGATCGTCGTCGACGGGGGACTGGCGTTGATGGCGAACGACCCGACCATGCTCGAGGCGATGTTAGCCACTCCCAGTGCCCGGAAGTCGGCGTTGACGTCGGTGTCGTACCCGCCCAGGTTCGCCGCCGAGCGGGTGGTGGCCGCGGTTTGGGCCAGGCAGAAGATCGCAATGACCAATGCGGTGGTCGCCGCGATCTCCACCGAATGCACGGTGAACGGAGGCAGTCGGAGCGACGGCAACCCCTGGTCGAGCGGGCCGAGCGTGGCGACGCCGTGCTCCCCAAGTCCGAGGATCACCGTCGCTGCGGTGGCCAGCGTAAGGACGATCAGCGCCCCCGGGATTCGCCGACCGGGGATTCGCTCGTTGAGTGTCGCAAATCCCAGCAGCAGGGCCAGCGAGCTGAGTCCCAGGATCACGGTGGGGATATTGGCCTCCGGCAACTGTCCGAACGTATGGACAACTTTCTGCAGCGTCCGGCCGTGACCCTCGGCGACGCCCAAGATTCCGGGGAGTTGATTGACGACGATGATCACCGCGATCCCGCCGAAGAATCCGATCATCACCGGCCGAGACAGAAAGTCGCCGACCCAGCCCAGTCTGCCCGCGCCGACGATCAGAGTGAAGACCCCGACCATGAATGTGGTGATCAGGGCCAGGCCGATGTACTGCGGGCTCTCGGCCACCGCACCAAGCGCGGCCAGACCTGCGGCCAGGATCGGCGCGACCGTGCTGTCCACGCCCATGGCCAGGTGGCGGTTGGTGGATAGCGCCGCCGCAACGATGGTCGCCACCACGAATCCGTACAGGCCGGTGATCGGCGGCATGCCGGCCAGATGGGCGGTGGCGAGCTGGCCGGGCATCGTCACCGCGCCGAACGTCAGACCCGCGAGCAGATCTCGGCCCAGCCAGCGCCTCCGGTATCCCCGTAACGTCGGGAACAGCCGGACGTCCTCCCGTGCCCAATCCGCCAGTGTGGCCACCAGCGCGCGTACCTCCACGCCGGGAGCCTATGAATCCCCAGTCGGCAATGTGCCTGGTTCGGCCATATCCCGTTCAGGTTTTGTTCACCTTGTGTTCAGCCACTGCGTTGTTGTCCGGCGCCACCTTTAATCTGGACCCATGGCTTTCGCCGCCGAACGTCCCGTGATCGCCCAGTCCGAGTACCGGGCGGTCGAGGACGTGGTGCGCACCGGCGCCCAGTTCGAAGTGGTCAGTCCCTACCAGCCGGCCGGTGACCAGCCCGCCGCGATCGACGAACTCGAACGCCGGATCCGGGCCGGGGAGCGCGAGGTGGTGCTCCTCGGCGCCACCGGCACCGGCAAGTCAGCCACCACCGCGTGGCTGATCGAGCGGCTGCAGCGGCCCACGCTGGTGATGGCTCCCAACAAGACGCTGGCCGCCCAGTTGGCCAACGAACTGCGGGAAATGTTGCCGCACAACGCCGTCGAGTATTTCGTGTCCTACTACGACTACTACCAGCCCGAGGCCTATATCGCCCAGACCGACACCTACATCGAGAAGGACAGTTCGATCAACGACGATGTCGAACGGTTGCGGCACTCGGCGACGTCGAATCTGCTGTCACGGCGCGATGTGGTGGTGGTCGCCTCGGTCTCGTGCATCTACGGTCTCGGCACGCCGCAGTCCTACCTGGACCGGTCGGTGGAGTTGGAAGTCGGTACCGAGGTGCCCAGAGATGGTCTGCTGAGACTTCTCGTTGATGTCCAGTACGACCGCAACGACATGTCCTTCACCCGGGGCACGTTCCGGGTTCGCGGCGACACCGTGGAGATCATCCCGTCCTATGAGGAACTTGCGGTCCGCATCGAGTACTTCGGCGACGAGATCGAGGCGCTCTACTACCTGCACCCGCTGACCGGTGACGTCGTCCGAAAGGTGGACTCGCTGCGGATCTTCCCGGCCACCCACTACGTCGCAGGCCCGGAGCGGATGGCGCAGGCGATCTCGACCATCGAGTCCGAACTCGCCCAGCGGCTGTCAGACTTGGAGGGCCAGGGCAAGCTGCTGGAGGCTCAGCGGTTGCGGATGCGGACCAACTACGACATCGAGATGATGCGACAGGTTGGCTTCTGCTCGGGCATCGAGAACTACTCGCGCCATATCGACGGCCGGGCGGCCGGTTCGGCGCCGGCCACCCTGCTGGATTACTTCCCGGACGATTTCCTGCTGGTCGTCGATGAGTCCCATGTCACGGTCCCGCAGATCGGCGGCATGTACGAGGGCGATATGTCCCGCAAGCGCAACCTGGTCGAGTTCGGGTTCCGGCTTCCTTCGGCGGTCGACAACCGGCCGCTGACCTGGGAGGAGTTCAGCCAGCGGGTGGGCCAGACGGTGTACCTGTCGGCCACTCCCGGGCCCTACGAGCTGGCCCAGACCGGCGGCGAGTTTGTCGAACAGGTGATCCGGCCCACCGGCTTGTTGGACCCGAAGGTCGTGGTCAAGCCCACCAAGGGGCAGATCGACGACCTCATCGGCGAGATCCGCGTCCGGGCCGAGCGTGATGAACGGGTGCTGGTCACCACGTTGACCAAGAAGATGGCCGAGGACCTCACCGACTACCTGCTCGAGATGGGCATCCGGGTTCGCTACCTGCACTCCGAGGTCGACACCCTGCGCCGGGTGGAGTTGCTTCGCCAGTTGCGGTTGGGCGACTACGACGTGCTGATCGGTATCAACCTGCTGCGCGAGGGTCTTGACCTTCCCGAGGTGTCGCTGGTGTCCATCCTCGACGCCGACAAGGAGGGCTTCCTGCGCTCGGCGCGCAGCCTGATCCAGACCATCGGCCGGGCCGCGCGCAACGTCTCCGGTGAAGTCCACATGTATGCCGACAAACTCACCGATTCGATGAAACAGGCCATCGACGAGACCGATCGTCGGCGGGCAAAACAGATCGCCTATAACGAGGCGCATGGGGTAGACCCGCAGCCACTGCGCAAGAAGATCGCCGACATCCTCGACCAGGTCTACAGCGAAGCCGACGACACCGACGTTAACGTCGACGTCGGAGGATCCGGCCGTAACGCCTCCCGGGGCAGGCGGGCCCAGGGCGAGCCGGGCCGGGCAGGGAGTTCCGGCATCATCGACGGCCGCGATGTCGCGGCAATGCCCCGCGCGGAACTTGCCGACCTCATCAAGGAACTCACCGCCCAGATGATGGCGGCCGCCCGCGATCTGCAGTTCGAACTCGCCGCCCGGTTGCGCGACGAGATCGCCGATCTGAAGAAAGAACTGCGCGGCATGGATGCCGCAGGCCTGAGCTGATCCGCACGTCCCCACGCTCGAAATACGGCTTCGCCAACCCGGTAGTAACTGTGATGCCTCCGCTCGGCCACGGTTCGATAACCGCCCGATTCGCCTCCCCGCGCCGTGTCTTACAGGTCTGTAGTTTCCCCTCAGACCTCAACACGGAATGGGAAAAACATGTCAAGGACCTTCGCTCGGTTCACCATCGAAGTCGCGGCCGGCGCAGCGTTGTTCGGGGCCGCGTTGGCGTTCAGCCCAGCTACGACCGCGGCGCCGTTCAAGACTGGCGGCTACGAGTGCGTGTCCGATGCGGCGGGTTCCGCCGTAGACCCTGCCGGCGCGGCCTGCGCGGCAGCCCCTGTGGCAGATATGGCCGGCATCCCGATGGCGTTGCCCGGACCGATCCCAGCGGCTGCCGCAGCGCTGGGCGCGCTCCCCGCGGCGGTGCCCCCGGTTCCCGTGGTCGTGCCCCCGATTCCGGCGGTCGTGCCCCCGATTCCGGCGGTCGTGCCCCCGATTCCGGCGGTCGTGCCTCCGATT
>LFFF01000026.1 GCA_001510415.1 Actinobacteria bacterium casp-actino6
GCGGCCGCGGCCGCCGCCGCTACCGGAACCCAGCATTTCCTGACACTTCTTTTCGCCATGCCCGGAAGTGCCGGGGGGCGGCGCGGATTCCGTCAGGTCCGTGACGCGCCTCACAGGCGGGTGCTTCGCGGTCGGCGTCGGCGCACCGCGATGGTCAGTGGATGCCCGGACGCCGGACACATGTTCTGCGCCGCGTCGAAATGCGCGGCGATGTTGCCCCGGGCGGTCGGCGCAGTTGTCGACCAGCACACCGGGCAGACTGGCCGGCCGGCCGCAGCGGTCACGAGGCCGCCGACCACGACTGGCTGCCATCTGGGTCCGTGGCCTGTGCGAGGCAGTCATCGCACGCCACAGTGGGTAAGGGCAGTTCCGGCCGTACAACTCCGGGATTTCCGCAGCTCGCGCAAGTGCGATCACTGCGACTGGGGGTGATCAACAACAGCCAATCCGCAGACACCGCACTCTTCGCGGGGTACCCGCCTGCCGGCCGCGGAGTGAGCCGCCGGTCCCCATCCTCCAGCCACTGGGTCACCGCGGCGGCAGCCGGAATGTCCGGGTATTGGCGGCGCGCGCGGCGCACAGCGGTGAGCACCGCTGTGCGCGGATCCTCTGCCGGCCCGACGAGCGCCTGCATCGCCGCCGACAGCTGATCTCGCTGTTCGGAGGTGGTGAAACCCTCGATTCGCCGGTAATCCTCGGCCAGGCCCGCCATCCGGGTCTGGTCCTGCTCACGGCGCTGCGCCTGGTCCCATGCACGCTGCAACGGGCGCAGGCGCGGGCCGGCACCGACCATGTTCTGTGTCAGTCTCCAGATCGCTAGCTTGAACGGCCGATGCACTCCGTCCGGTGCAGGAGCGTCGAGAATGCGCAGGATTTCCTCGGGCAGGTGCCCGCGGGCGAGTTTGTTGCGGATTTCCCGGCCGAGTAACCAGCGCAGGTTGCGAGGCAATTCCGCGAACAACGGCGGGAGTTCGTCGAGGACCTTGTAGAGCTCTGCTCGATCAACACGGACCTCGACCGGTCGGCTGTCGGGCAGCTCGTCAGGGGCCGGTTCCTGCCCAGCCGGTTGAGGTACTTTTCCCTTTGGGAAAAGAGAGGTATAGGGCCGGGAAAAGGGGACGAGCACCGAACCCGTTTCGTCGCGTTCCAGTTCCTCGACTCCGTCGAGAAACCTTTCGTGCACCGTGATTTGCGCAGTCGCCCCTCGGCCACATGCCGGCTGGTAGTGGACGAAATTCAGGTCCGCCAGGCGGCGTAGAGCTCGGCCGACGGTGCGCGGATGGGGCCTCGAGGGACACAGGTTGACCAACTGGCGCAGTCGGATCCGGTTGTCCCGGATCTTTGACCAATGCCGCGGCAGCATCGTGATGACCGCCTCGAGGACCTCGCTGACTGCCCCACCGATTCCGGCCTGCCGGCCGGCCTCGGTCATACGCACTTCGACGCAGTCCGCCGAGTGGAAATCGACCCTGGGCCGAAGCTCCACTACGTCGGCTATGCGGCCCGATTCCGTTTTTGCATAACAATTTTCGTCACGAGAGTGCGCGCCGTCCGGTGCTGTTTGGAGGCGTGAACTATCATGAGAGCGTCGGTTCATGACGATCCCTTCGGGGATGGGTGCAAACCCACTGGGAGTCGAGTTGGCGCTCGAATCCCGCAACTTCAGATCGAGGCCCCTAGCCCGCTAGCTGGGGGCCTCGGTGTTTCCGGAAGTGGTTGTGGTGCAGGTATGGAGTTGTTTCGTGGCGCATGCCAGCGACCTCTTTGCCGGTGCGCGGTTGATTGGCGTCAACCGTTTTTAGGCAGCGGAAAACTCGGGAGAAAAGTGCAGTTTTCCAAAGGTGATTTGAGCGAAAGGTGTCAGCGGCTCACTGCCGCCGGCTGTTTCGGCTCAGCAGAGGTGGCGATGGCCAGGTGGCTTGGCGAGTTGGTTATTCATGTGAACCTTCCCATCGGTGGTGTGTACCCACTGCGATGGTGGCACGAGTTTTGTTATACGGAACTCAGCGACACGCCGAAGCCCCGAACCAGGCCAACTGGATCAAGCTGGAGAGCTACACCGCTTGCCGATATCCGATATCTCGCAGAACGGCTTGCCGCAAGAGCTCCGAGACGCTCAGCCCTGCTTCGCTAGCCGCCTTCTCGATCGCTGCGCGTTCGGCGTCGTCGAGGCGCAACGCTCGGACGTTGCTGCGCAAGGTGTTGTCCGAACCGGTTCTGGGTCGGGCCATGGTGCGCCTCCGATCAGCTCTACGCGGCGAGGGGATCCAGCCGAGGGTCGCGCTACGCGGTACGAGGTACACGATACATGTTATATGTAATACATAACGTGTAGCATTGCTGGCGTGTCGAGGGCCGGGTCGGATGCCGTGCGGAGCCTCTCGAAGGCCGTATTCGGTCAAGAACTCCGAATTGCGGTGATGGTTGAAATCGGAGAGTCGGATGGAATCTTCACTCTGAGCAACATCGCCGAGAAGCTCGGCCTTTTCCCTAGCCTGGTCCAGGTGCCCTTGAAGTCCCTAGAGGCAGCGGGCTTAATCCAACGGATGCCTAGGGCGGGGAGCCGGTCTGTTTACTTTCGGCGCAACGATGCATCTTCTGCATGGAAGTTTGCGAGCGAACTGCTCGAGCAGGCCGTCCGTGGCGTCGAGTCGCCGGTGGGCGACTGAATCTCCTGTAAGTCTTTACGTGGCTGGCCCGGTGCTGGCTGACAGGATCGGTGTCGCCGTCTTTGTTGGGATGTGACTCGTGAATCGCCCGGCCCCCGCGAGGGGTGCTCTTCCCGGGATCTGTCCACCCGACGGGGGCGGCGGCGCCGGCCCGGTCTTGCTTCGGTGGCTTGATTAGAAGCCTGCCCGACTCGTTGCCGCGAGTCGTGGCCCGTTACAGGCTTGCCTCGAAGTGCTTTTCCGGGCTGACGCCGCCAACGACGTCGTCTACAGGAAGGAACTCACGTCGCCATGGCTATCGTCGCAGAGCAGTACGCGTTTGTCATCGGGGTGGACACCCATGCCGCCACACATTCATTAGCCCTGGTCAGCGCCGCGACTGGCGGTGTTGTCGATCAGGCGGTGTTTCCGAACTCTCCCGCGGGATGTGATCGCGCGCTGAGCTGGATCAGCCGCGGAGTCGCCGGGCAGTCGGCGCTGGTGGTGATCGAGGGCGTCGGCTCCTACGGTGCCGGACTGGCCCGTAGCGCAACCGACGTCGGTTTGCTGGTTGCCGAGCCGGCGGCGATGACGCCCGGTCAGCGGCGCGGCGTCGGCAAGACCGATGCGCTGGACGCGGTTCGGATCGCTCGATCGGTGCTGGCCGTTGAGAGTTCGCGGTTGCGTTGGCCGCGCGCTGAGGGCCAGCGGGTGGCGCTGCGCGTACTGGTCGTGGCTCGCGAGCAGATGACTGCGGAGCGTACCCGCGTGATCAACGCTCTGACCGCTCTATTGCGCACAGTAGCCTTGGGTGTTGATGTCCGTAAAGCGTTGGCGCACAGCCAGTTCAAAGTCATCGCCGGGTGGCGCGGACGTCAGGAGGATCCGGTCACCGCGACCTGCCGGCAGGAAGCGGTCCGGCTGGCCAAGCGCATCGTCGCCCTTGACGGCGAGCTGGCCGAGAACCGCAAGGCCCTCGATGTCCTCGTCACCCAAGCCGCACCCGAACTGTGCGCGCTGCCCGGTGTGGGCTCGGTCGTCGCCGCGACGGTGTTGACCGCCTGGTCGCACCCCGGGCGGGTCCGCTCCGAAGCGGCTTTCGCCACACTGGCCGGCACGTGTCCGATACCGGCCTCATCAGGCAATACTGTGCGCTACCGGCTCAATCGCGGTGGTGATCGGCGGCTCAATCGGGCACTGACAACCGTGGTGATCGTCCGGATGCGCACCCATGCCCAGACCCGTACCTATGTCGCCCGCAGGCGGGCTGAGGGCCGCACCACCAAGGAGATCATGCGGTCCCTCAAGCGCTACATCACCCGCCAGATCTTCCGAACCCTGGCCGCAGCGCACCCGACACCGGCCGGTGCTTGACAACATATAGAAGCATCCCGGGGTGATGTGCTCGGCCCCGGCCGGGACAGGTCGTGGCTCGCCGGGTTAGGAGGACGGGTCCTGGCCGCGCCTTTGCGAGCCATCTCAGAAACTCGCGTTGATCCGGGCCGGGGCCGAGCAGGTTTTTAGGCGGCGGAGTCGGCGGGGCCGAAAATGCCGAGCCAGAATTGGATGTATCCCTGGTCGTAGAGGTGGGCCTTGCCGCGTCGCAGTGCTTCGGCCTGGCACGCGCGGACTTCGGCGTAGGTGTTGGTGGTTAGGGCGTCGAGCCAGGCCGTTCGGGTCGTGCTCACCAGCTCGTCATCGGGCAGGCCAACCAGCAGCGGAAGTCCCGGGTTCTTGCGTTCAGCGTGGTGCGTGGAGGTGTTCATGGTCTTCCCTTCTCTCTGCAGGGAAGTACCGGGAAGGCGAAGGATTTCCGTCACAGCAGTTTCTCCTCGTGTAAGGACCGGGCCACGCGGGCCTGGCCGGATATCCCATTGCTGGGGTTGCCGCTCACGTCCACGACTCCGTCGCCGACGCTTACAGTTGTCAAGAGTACAGCGGTTCCTGACAGACCTTGCCGGTAAAATCACCAGTGTTGGAAGCAAAGCTGATCCGGGTGCGTCCGCGCGGCGCACTCCCCTACCCCAGCCCAAGGGGGCACCATGATTTGTACTGGCGCAATGTTTTTGGTTTATGTGTCCGAGGCAGGCGAGACGACGCTGCAACCGTGGCAAGACGTCGCACTGTCGGGAACGCCCATCGACCCGGAGACCGACTCCGAGATGGAACTCGTGGGATGGACAGTCGAAAATCCCGCGTCGGTCGCCGAGTGCTCCCGATGTGGCGAACCAGTGATCCTGGACCCCGAATACGGCTCCTACGCCCACGCCGGTGCCGGCGGCGACCCTGACCGCGGCGATCGCGGTCATCACGCGGACCCGTCCTGAACGGAACTAAACTCCGGATTTGTGTCAGAAGACGTCGAGGCTCGCATTGCCCGGTTGGAAAGAGTTGTTCGCGGCCAGCAGGAAGCCCTGAAAGGTTTCGCATCCTCGATGGAGGTCGCCCTGGCGACCATCGCAGATCTCGTGGACGCAAGGAAGGCTGGCGCCGGCTCTCGCGAGGATGCGGGTGAGGCCAACCTCGTCGAGGCGGCCATCGAGGAAAGTTCACGACTGGAGGACATCGAACAGGAGTTGGATCAGGCGATCGCCGCGGCGGTTGCCCTCGGTGCTGATGTTGTCTCATCCGGGGTGACCATCACCGAACTGTGGAAAAACCAACTCAGCGAGGAAGAGGCCCTCCATTTCGCCAAGAAGCTGGGCGAACAGAACTCCGATAACGATGCAAAGACCCATCTGGTCCCGATGCCGCTCGACGCCAGTGAATTAGCAAGGCTAGAAGCGATTTTCGCCGACATGACCTCGAATCTTCCCGAGGTCCCCGGTGATGTCGGAGATGCGCGACTCGCCCGCGTTAAAGCAATGTATGAGGTGCTCCTGGCCGGCGGCGTCAGCAGAAGCGACACGCACCTGATGGCGTTGATGTTAGCGATTGCGGTCAACCAGATCCTCGAAGCCGACACCTAGGCCGACAGACCGCCACCGGGGCTGTCGGTGAGCCTGATATCGGGCCAGCATCGGTGGCAGCAGATCTTGCCGCGGCGCGTGAGGTGCGCGGCATTGGTCGTGATGTCGTCGCAAAAGAAACACCGCGGCTTCCGCGGCGGAGGCCCTGTATTCGCTACCGCGATCGCGATGCCCTTGGCGGCCAGTTCGGCCTCAGCGGCGGCTTGGCGTGACTCGAGGGACGAGATCGCGGCGGTGGACTCCTGCAGGGCGCCGCGCGCGTCGGAGCTACACCGCCTCGGCCCTCCCTGCTCTTGCTTCGATCTGCACACGGTTCTTCTCCTGGCTGTGGGGTGTCTTGTTGGGGGAAGTACCTGTCGATGGGCCCGTTTCCGTCACCGTGACGGTTCGGGACATGCGGAGCGAGGGGGCGGGCAGCCAAAACGGGCCGCACTCCCCCTCTCGCCGCGGCGGTCAGAACGGCGCAGGCTCGCCCTCGAGTTCCGGCGGCGGCTCTGCCGCCCAACCGTCTTCGGATGAGGCCCCGTTGGTCCGGCGCCGTCCTTGGGTACCGGAGTTTTGGGCGAATTTGTTGATCGTGGCACCGGTGTAGCGCAGGGAGGGGCCGATTTCGTCGACGTCGAGTTCCATCACGGTGCGCTTATCGCCGTCGCGGGTTTCGAACGAGCGCTGCTTGAGGCGGCCCGTCACGATGACGCGGCTGCCCCGCGTGAGGGTGTCGGCGACGTGTTCGGCGGCGTCGCGCCAGATGCTGCATCGCATGAACAGCGCTTCGCCGTCCGTCCACTCCCCCGTGCGCCGGTCGTAGATCCGAGGTGTCGAGGCGACGGTGAAGGTGGCCACTGCCGCGCCGGCGGGAGTGAACCGCAGGTCCGGGTCGGCGGTGAGGTTTCCGACCAGGGTGATGGTGGGGAATTCAGACATTTCAATCTCCAGTGGTGTTGAGGTTGGGAAGGTTTAGACGGGTTGTAGCCGCGGCCGCCAGAGCGCCGCGGCGGCGGCCACGTCTGCGCGCATCTGTGCCAACGCGGCCCGCCGGGTGGTCGGGTCCGAGGTCGCGACGGTGTTCGGTGTGAACTCCTTCCGTGGAGGGGTTGGGGTGTGTTCGCCCAGCTGGGGGCGGTTGGGTAGCCGGCGCAGCCGGGCAGCCAGGAACGCAGCTGGGCGGGTGATGCGGTCCGGCCAGTTAATGCCCCGCTGGCGCATGTCGGTGTCCAGGGCGGCGGCGAGCTGGCCGGCATCCCAGTGCGCCAGGTCCAGGCCGGATTGGGTCAGGGCGTCACAGACCTGGCCGGGATGCACCCGCTCGAGGCCGACGCTTCGGGCAATGAACGCCGCAGCGAGCTTTTGGACCGACAACGGTCGCGGTGCTGGCCGGCCCCGAGCTTTCCCCCGCTTGTTCGCCGATTTTCCGGCGCGCGTGCGCGCTCTGGGTGATTGGTTAGGAAGGTGAGTTAACCCACCCTCCCTCCGGGAGGTGGGTAGGTCGGAAACTTCAGGCTGTGGGGCGCTGGCCGAGGGGATGAGATGCCACACTGAGGCCTTGTTGGGGCGGCCGTTGCCGCCGCTGCCGCGGCGGGACTCCACTGCGAAGCCAGCGGCGCCGAGAATATGGTTTCGCACTCGAGTGACCAGGCTTTCCGAACAGCCGGCGGCTGCAGCGATCGACCGATTGGTAGCGGCGCAGTTTCGGCCGGTGGCACCGTCGGCGAAATCGGCCATGGCGGTGGCCACCTGCACCACGGCTTTCTGGCGGATATGCCACTGGGCACAGAGTTTTCGGCCTGCCGCGGAAAACGCCCACCGCGTTACCTGGGCGAGCCAGATCTTGCGGCTGGCCCACATGGGCGTCGAGGCATGTACGGCGCCGGCCTGTTCGATCCAGGCGCGGCGGGTGGCGCTGAGTCGCGCCGAGATGCGGCGGTGGCGGCGGTTGGCTGCGGGGATGGAGTCACGGTTTAGCGCGCCTTGTTCCGGTGAGGATAGGCGTCGTTTACCGTGGAATGTGTCGGGCAAGACAATTCCTTCGGGAAAATTTGCAGTACCTGACGCGAGCGGCTAACTCGCGTCGGTCCCTGACGAGGGCCCCCGGGTGGGGGCTCTCGTCGTGTCAGGGCTGCGTTGTCAATGTGGAGATGTTGGGTTGGCGGCGATGGCGCCGCGGCTGTTAGGGCAGTAGCGGCAACTCCTCTTGCATGGGGTGGGGTTTGGGCGGCTGGCTGGTGAGCACCAGGTCGTTGCGGCCGACGTGCTCGGCGAGGACGTCGGCGACGTACTGGCTCATCGGGATGCTGGCCTCGGATGCGCGCCGGCTGATGATTTCCCACACCTCGCGGTGTGGCCGGGCCGCGAGCAGTACGCGGTCTCCTTTGTGAGGTCGGCCAGGCATGGTCAAAAGACTCCCATCGGTTGGTTCATTTCTGTTTTAGAAACGCGGCGCACCAGCGGGTGTGTACGCATATTTTTTGGCACGGCTCATGAGCTGGGGTTATGAACTCTGCTGGCGGTGATAGTCGGCGAGGTTCTGCGCTGTGTTGGCCTGTCCGACGCCGCCAGGTGCGCTGATCCAGTCGTTGCAGCCGGGGCAGAACACGCCCCACGTGCGGATCCCGCGGTAGCGGGTTTGCAGGACGGCCGGGTTATGGATGCCGGCGGCGACGTCGGCCTGGATGGCCTGGGCGTCGGCGTCACTGATGGAGGCCCATGAACCCCAGGCGTGCGGTAGATCTTGCTCGTTGGGGGCGCAGTTGCTGGATGCGTAAGCCCGTGCCCACGCGGCTGCCTGCTGCGGATTGGTGAATCCCCCGTGTGGGGTGACCCAGTCGTCGCATCCCTGGCAGTGCACCGAGTAGGTGCGAATCCCCTGATTGCGGGTCTTCATCACTGCGAGCGTGTGCCCCGCCGCTGAAGTCACCGGTTCGAACACGGACTGGTCGGATTCCTCGGCGATGACGGCCTGGACCCTCTCCAGGACGGACACCCCCCGGTTGGACCGCTCAAGGCTTGAGCGGGCATCAGAGCTGCACCGCCGGGGCCCGCCGGCATCGGCACTGGACTTGCACACTGTTCCTCCTCGACGGGATTGGTGAACCCTTCTATCGGGGAGTACCGGCCGAAGGCCTGGTTTCCGTCATGGGAGTTTCAGAAATTCCAAAAATGCAGTTCGGAGGGGTTGGTAGGGCGATCCTCTGTGTGCGCAGCTGACCTCGGCGGTGGCCGAATCGCGGCCTATGAACAGGGCGGGTCTGGCGATGGTGCACTACGAGCAACTCGGCGAGTTCGCGGCGACGCTCCTGGATCCCCGCGCCGAGCCGATTGGTTTCGGCTGCCTGGAGATCACGAGAGAGACTGTTGAGGTTGACGGATACGACGTCCCGGGAGTGGCGGTGCATCGACGCCTCCGCCCGGTGCCGGCCGCCGCCGGCGCCGTCTCCGAGACGCTGCGCGAGCAGGGGCTGCCAACGCCGGCCACCGCCGGCGGCATGACCTATCTGCAGGCGCGGACGGCCAACGAGGTGCTGAAGGCGCAGGAACGGAAGATGCGTCTGGCTAAGCGGCGAGCTGTCGCCTGCGCAGGCGAAGGCTTATGAAACGGCCTTCGCGACGGGCGGCTGAGGATCGGCCGGGGCTGATCCGTGGTGGGGCGCGCCCACTCAAGCGGCTGCGTGGCTCCTAATTTTCGGCGGTTCTCGACGGCGGTGAGAACGCCGGGCGGTTCTTTGAAGCCGCCGTAGGACACCTCGCTGCGCGGGAACAGGTCCCGGTAGCCGTTCAGAGGCCGCTCCTGCCGGCCGGAATTACATCCGCAGTTCGACCCAGCGGCGACCCGGGGCGCCCTATAGCCCACCACTGCGACCTGGTGTTATGGGCTGAATGGGCCGAGGGCGCTCGATCGGCGGGAGCGTCGATAGACGGGTGCCGGGACGGGCCCGGCCGCGGGTGACGGGCCTTTCAGGGCCTTTTTCGCCCACCGCACGCCCATTGCCCGCCAATCTCTAGTATTCTCTTATATTATATAAGAGAAGATTTCACCAGACGGTATAGTCTGCCACCAGCTATCAACAGCAAGTAGTTGCCATCGAATGCTTTGCTTATATTGCATAACAGAAGCCATCGACAGTTATGGGACCGTTAGATTCCGTTAGCTTCTATTACGGGTCTGCAGTCCTACGCTTCGTGAAACGAGCTAACCTCCGCGCGCGCCGGGGGAGAGGGAGAAACCGACATGGCCATCACCGCATTCGCCAACCAGAAGGGCGGAGTCGGGAAGTCATTGATCGCCATGGGATGTGCTCACGCTGCCGCGGCTGACGGCCGCCGGGTTCTGTTGATCGACGCCGACCCGCAGGGCAACACCTCGATCCAAATGACCAACGGGGAGATCTCGCTGGAGAACCCATCCGAGTTGTCGCTCGCCGATGTACTCAATCGGCACTCCAAGGTCTCCATCGAGAAGGCGATCCGGCAGTCGCGCAGGCCGGGCATCGACCTGTTGCCGTGCGGATTCGATGCCTTACAGGCAGCCCAGGATGCGTTGGTGGGGAAGCCGGGAGCCGAGAACTCCCTGAAGCGCCAACTGGAGCCGATCGCCGATCGCTGGGATGCGGTGTTCATCGACACCCGGCCGGCGACCGACCTGTTGACCATCAACGCACTGATGGCCGCGGACAAACTGGTGATGATCCTTGAGCCGGAGATCGGGGCCGTTCGAGGAGCCCAGCAGACACACGGGACCATCGCTGATCTGGAGGAATACCTGCAGAAGGGTTTGGTGACGGCGGGGGTGGTGATCAACCGGGTCGACAACCGGCGCAATGACCATCTGCAGATGATCGAGCAGATCCGGCGGATGAGCCACGACGAGGACATCGCGATCCTGGGCGAGCCCATCCCGCTGATGGCCGACCTGTCGAAACTGTCAGCAGTGGGCATGGGCCTCGATGAGCACCCCAAACAGACGCCCCGAACCCGCAATATCGCCGAGGTGTTTCATCAGATCGTGAAAGGAATCGAAGCCGCATGAATGGTTCCATACCGCCGCCGAAAGCCCCCGGGGGCTTTCGGAGGACCTCGCCTGTCGCCCAGTATGCCGAGTTGAACAGCCAGGCAGACGAAGGACGTGAGGCCGGCGCCAACGAGGATGAGTCGAAAGTGCCGGCGGCCGCTGCCGGCGGAAAGGTTGGTCAAGCCAAGGCAGACAAGCCCGAAGCGACGGCGGCCACCGTCGAGGAAAAGGCTGATCCAGCCAAGGCGGATAAGCCCAAATCGCCGGCGGCCGGCGGAGGTGCCCGCAAGGCCGTGGGCGGGCGAGGAGATCGGGCCGCCAGCTCACCCTCGGCGGCCGGCGGCCGCAAGGTCTTCATGCTCCACATTGACGAAGGCTTGAAGCAGCGCATGCTCAATACCGTGGTGTGGACCGGGGGGAGCACCGGGCTGCGCAATCAGCAGGCCTTTGTTCGCCGCGCAATCGCTGACCTGTGCGACAAGCTCGAGCGGGAACAGAATGACGGCGCCCCGTTCGCCGCCGTTGAGGACGCCACGGGAACCTGAGCGCCTGCAGCCTCTAATGGGGTCTAATGGGGTCTAATGGGGTCTAATGGTTTTCCCGCGAACCCTTCCTCGGTCAGGGGCACTTCAGGGGAGTGACACGCCAGCGTGGCCACCTGAAGGCCGCGGCCGAGGCCAATCATGCACAGCATGATTGTTTCGCCACGCCATCAAGCACGTTTAACGTGATGAAATGCTCACGTAGTCCGTGATTATCGCGTCATGCATCACATGTGTACTACGTGAACTCTACGTAGCAATCACATGATTGCCACGTGATTCGCATGTGGGGGTCACGTAGAGATCACGTAGATACTTCGTGTGCTGTGAAGGCTCTGTTAGCGCACTGACGTGCACGGATGGGCTAATTGGGTGTTCGCTCGCGCGGACCCCGGTAGCGCTTAATGGGCGCTGAGGGCCGCTCTGGCGGCCGCGAACCGCCGAGATAGGCAACTTATCGACCCAAGGGCGCTCAGTGCGGCACAGGGCCATTCAGGGGCTATTTTTTTCGTGGCCCCCGGGAAATCGGTGGGGGAGCGGGCTCAGCGTCGCCGGCGTGCGGCGATGCAGGCGCGGACGTGATCCCGGGCAGCGCGGCCGACTTCCGTGAGGGTCACCGGCCGGCAGGGCGTGATTGGCGCGGCCGGGGGGCTCGGGGTTGCGTCGGCATCTGGCGTGGCGGGCAGGTGCCGCAGTCGGCCGGCGAGGAAGGCCCCCGGCTGGTCGATGCGATCAGGCCAGTTCAGGCCTCGCTTGGCCATGTCGGAGTTGAGCGCCTGGATCAGCGCCGGCCCGGTCCAGGCCTGTAGCTGCAGGTGGCTGCCAGCCAGTGCGGCGCAGAGCTGGCCGACGACGTGGCGGCCCTGCCGGGCCTCCATGCCAATGGCGGCGGAGGCAAGCCATCCGGCGATCCGTTGGGTGTGCAGGTCGCGTGGCGTGCTGGCCGCGGCTCTTCTGCGCCGTTTTTGGGGGGAATGGTTCGGCGAGGCGGTTCGCGCCTCGCTGGGTGAGTCTCTACGAACAGGAGTTTTCAACGGAAGTGTTCTAGGTGTGGGTAGTGCGCAAAAACCGGTTTCAGCTGCCGAGGGGCGGCGCGAGATCAGGTGCCACACCGAATTGCGGCACCAATGGGACGGCTTGCCGGGGGATCCGCTGCCGCGCCGCGCCTCGATGCCGTAGCCGGAGGCGGCCAAAATAGCGCGGGCTGTGCTGACACTGCGCCGATCGCAGCCCACGGCCTTGGCCACGGTCTTGTTGCTCACCGCGCAGTGCCGGCCGGTGGCGCCATCGGCGTAGCGGGCCAGTGCGGCCATGATGCGGCGGAACAGCCGACCGCTCATGTGTCGTTCGCGCAGCATCTCGCGGTTCAGGTTGCGCCACACCTCGAGTTGGGCCAGCCACGAGGCGCGCGAGTTCCACATCGGCACGCTGGCAGGAACTCGGCCGGCGGCCACAATCCAGGACCGGCGACGGTTGCGGATTGCGCAGCGGTGATCCCGGCCGTTCATTCGGGCGCCGAGCGCCGCTACCAGGGGTGACCCGTGATCGGGCTGTGACGGCGACGCGGCGTTTTCGTCGTCGGAAATGTTTGCCAGGGCGGCGGGCAGCACGCTAAACTGGCGGAGTCGGGCAGACATTCCGCTTCCTTCGGGGAGCACACCCGCTGGGACTTCCTAGGTCCCAGCGGGTGTTTTTTTGTGGCTTTCAGTTATCGACCGGGCCGCGGGGCGACCGGTAGCGACGAATGCTGCCACGCGGTTGTGACAAGTCCAACGATTTCGCGTGTCGCCCACCGGTGCGGCGCTCTCCTGCGACGCCTCGACGGCCACGTTGAGCAGCCGTTTTACGTTCATCGGGTCGGGCAAAGTCGGCGAGGATCGGCGTGTTCGGGCCGGCGGTTCTCCGGTCAACCGCGGTTATAGTCGGGACAAGCAAGCGTTCGTGCGGAGTCGGAATCGGAGATCGGGTGGTGGCGGTGGAACAGTTCCGAGGGCCCGACCATCACTTTTTCGACATCGAGACCATGCACGCCAGGGCCAGGGAATTGGCCATCAGCCAGCGGGCTCTGGCGAAGAAACTCGGCGTCGACAAAGGCACGGTCATCCGCTGGGTCCAGGGCCATGCTGAGCCCTCGCCCCGGTTGATGGTCGACATGGCCGCCGTGCTGGATTTGGCGCCCGAGGATTTGTACAAGCCCGGCCCGCACGGCCGGGATCTGGCCTATTATCGGGTTCTGGCCGGCTACTCGATGAACGCACTTTCCCCGCTGCTTCGGTTGAGTAACGCGTCACTGCGGGCGGTGGAACGGGGCGAGCGGGAGCCCTCAGCACGCATGTACGAGGCGCTGTTGGATCTCCTCAACCTCGACGACTCGACGTTGCGGTCTGCGCTGAGCCGATGCCGGCCCAGGCAGCGCCGACCCCGCGGGAATCGGGTGGATTTGGCGCCAGCTCGACTGGAGGCAAGCGCCGACTTCACCCCGGCCGACCAGCGCAGCCTTCCCTCCCGGGTGTTCTTCCGGCCGCAGCCGGCCGCGGCCGCCCGCTACTAAGGCCCCGCCGGGGGCGGGGCCGGGATTGCAGCGCCGCCCTAACCCAATCCTCGAGCTGATCCCCGCCCGGCCCAAGTCGGCTTGCCGCCGCGCGGCCCCAGCATGGCCGAGGGCGACCCGTCACCGCGGGGAGGCCGGCGGTCCAGGACGAGACGCGCGGCCGCGGCGAACGCTGACATCGCCCCGGTCCTGGGGGCAAGGCGGGAGTGCGCTTCCCGGCCGGCTTAGTTGGCGCGGTGGCCGATGATGTTGATCGAGGAGATTGCGAAGTCTTTCAGATCCCCGGTGACCGGGGTGTCGGAGGCGATGATCGCGCCCTGGCCGGGGGAGTTGGTGACATCGGCGACGGCCCCGGTGGGGGAGCCGAACTCGGTGATTGTGATCGTCATGGCGGAGGCCAGGACCGGCGGCTGAACGGCAGTGACCACCTCGTCACGGAGGCTGTTGGTTTCTTGTGTGAGGCGGGTTTCGTCAGGGTCATTGAACTGGTATTCCACCGTGGCGGCGGTCTTGTGCTTGACCCACTCGTCGGACCCGTCGGGGTTGACTCGATTCCATCCCGGCACGATCGACACCCCGGTCACGACGTACCAGTTGTCGAACTCCACTCGCAGCACGGTTCCGGGAACGCCGTAGGCCGGGACGCACATCCACGCAGTGTTCAGGTCGAGGTCGAAGGCTTGCTTGGGGTCGGTGGAACCGGCGGTGCACCGACTGTCGGCGCGTTTGATCCCGATGGGCCCGTCGGCGCCGGGGGTGAGGCTGGCGGTCGGTGCGGTCGCTGACTGGGTCATGGTCGGCACGCTGAAGTTCGAGTTACTGGCGGGCGAGGACGCGGCGGATCCGCTGTCATCGTGGTCGGGAAGCGCCAGCATCGCCACCAGGGTGACCGCCGCTCCGGCCGCGCCGATGGCGGCCAGGCGGTGGGTACGGCGCGACAGATCGAACCGCTTGCGCCCCGTTGTCGGTAGCCCCTCGGGGGCGCTGGCGGGCTCGATCTGGGTGGCGTGGTCCTGGCCGGCTCCGGACTTGTCAGCGGTGTCGTCCTCGTCGGTTTCGTCGGCGTCGGGCTGGACGTAGGCGCCCCGGCCGCTGGCGGTCAGAAGTGGCTGGTCGGTGCTCGCCATCATGCGGCCCAGCTCGTCGAGGTCGGCTTGCTCCTGGTCGGACAGCGCCCGGTTGTAGCGGTCATCGCCAGCGTCAGGGGCGTCGCCGGCGGCCGGCTCCGCGCCGCTGTCTGCTTCGTCGGCAGACCATTCGCCGTAGCCGCTGTCACTGGCTTGGGCGAACTCGCTCTCGACGGGGTCGAACAGTTCGGGGGCGGCCATCAGCGCATCGGCGATCGCATCTCCGTGGCTGGCGTAGAGATCCTGGGTGCTCATGTTGCCTCCCACCTGGCCGCGGCCGCGGCGACATCGTCGGCGTTGCCAGGCGCCGGGTTGGCTCGATCTTAACCGCCGGAAAGGGCGAAAGGGTCAGGCCACCAGCGTCGCATCGCCAGTGGCGGCCTCGGTCGCCGCCGGAGCGTCGGCCGGCCACAGCGCCTCGATGCACGCCTGGGAGAGCTGGCCGCTGTCGGCGGCCACGCCGTCGCGGATCCGCCGCAGGGCGCGTCGAAGCCGGGTCTCCAGGCTGTCCTCGCTGACTTCGAGCCGGTGGGCGACTTCGCGTACCGGCAACACCGCGGAACCGCCGAATCGGACATCGAGCGCCTGGCGGTCCTGCGCGTTCAGCATGCCCGTTGACTGCGCCCAATCAAGCACGATCGACGCCGTCAGGCACTCGTCGAGATCGACGACGACGTCGTCGCCGGCCACCTCGCGCATCTCCTCGGGCTCGACTGCAATCTCTGTAGGTGCCTGATGCTGGTTGTGAACGGTGCGCAAAGTGACCCAGTAAAGCTGCGCATTGAGGTGCGGGTGATTGACCTTGGCGCGTGCCACTGCGTGGGTCAAAAAGGCGTCGACGGTGACTTGGAAACGCTCATCGTAGGACTCTCCCGGTGCGTGCCGGCATACCGCGGCGAGCATCCGGGCTTTCGCTCCGAGGAGCACGGTGGTGGCCAACTGGGTGCCCTTTGCGTGCGCGGTAACGAGCAGGGAAGTGGCCTCGGTGTTGTCACTGCCGACCGCATCGAACAACCTGTCAACGCTGTCCAGCTGCAGCTGCGTGAGCCACTCTTGGATGGTTCCGGTGTTCGATTTCAGGACCGCGGTTTGTCGAGCGTGCGACTCGAGAAGCCGCGCCGGCCCGGACAGTTTGTCGGTGGTGTAGGTGCTCATGTCTGCTCCCCGTGGTGGTGCGCGCCGGTGTGGCGCAGTGGATAGACACCAGCTTCGGAACGGGAGTTGGCAGGTCCGTCAGCAACGACGTGAAACCGGGCGTGAAACCGGAAACCCGCGACCGATCACGTGTGTGACCTCGGTCACATCACAGGAGGGGGAGGGGGTGTGAGCAGCGTGATCACTGCCGCCTGCCCCGCAGGGGAGTAAAAACTGAAATGGTTGGCGACGGAAATCGCGGCCTGCACTTTTCACGCGATCGCCCCGGTCGGGCTAACTCGACGCCGGCCCAGGAGGTCACCGATTCACAAACCCTCCACGCGCCACGTGGAAACCACGTGGCAGCCCCGTGGCTGCACCGTGCAGACTTTGTGAACGGTTTTTCACGCATCACGTGACTGACCTGCAACAAAGGTTCGGCACGGCTCGTGAAATCATAAAATGGCCCTGACCAGCCGAAACGGGCTGCAGCAAAGAAAATGCCGCCTGCGAATAGGCGGCTGAGCTGGGGAAACATTTGATCCGGCGAAGCGCGCTCGGGACACTCGGCCCTGGCGGGCCTCAGCCCCGAGCGTAGCGCGCAGGGCAAGCAAATCTGTTATTCGGCGTTTCGCGTGTCGCAATAACTGATACGAATGCGCACTGGATGGCGCTGGGGCCAGGCACCTGGGGGACCTGCAACCACCGCCAGTATGCCACCGCTCGCAGGGTGCGCGGGGGACGTGGGCGGGGTGTGTCAGCCGGGGTTCCCCGCGGCGCCGGCTTACTGAAACACCGTCGGCACCGGGTTGCGGTTGGCCGGATTTCAACGGCCCCCGGTGCCGCACCGGCCGCCGACCCAACGAGGATCCGGCGAGCTGGCGGCGATCTGCGGAGCGCCAGCGCGCTACAGCTGTAGCGCCTGCGAAAAGTTTTCACGCCGGATTTGACGGAAAACAACACCGCCGCCGGTACTCCCTACATAGAGGGCGAGGACCCACCCTCGCCGGCCCGCGGAAAGGACCCCCATGGGACAGGTGCACTCCCTCTACGCCACCCCCGATATCGCCACCGCACGCCGATTTTCGCGGCAGATCAAGCTCGCCTGCGACGAGCTCTATGAGGATCCGTTCAGCCGCCGCGCTCGCGCGGCTCTGCTGAAACTGATCGTCGATGACAGTTCCGAAGCCGACGCCGCCCTGGTGCGTGCCCTGGCCCAGATGACGCGCTGAGGAAACGGCGGAAGATCCTGTGAACGCCACCGCTAACCACTCCCCGAAGACTTTCACCGATCTGGTGAAACCGGTCGACCGCGACCAGTTGGTGCGCCGCACGATCACCGGCTTGGGCATCTTCGGGGGACTCTTCGCACTGCTGTCCACCTTGGTGTGGATGTGGCCATCGGGCGGTTCGACCGACCCGACTCCAGGCAATGCCAGTGTTCCCGCGGCCACCTTGGTGACCGGCTTCGCGCGTGACTATGTGAGCACCTATCTGTCAGCGAAAGTCGGCGACGAGGAACAGTTAGCGCGCTATGTGACGGTCAAGGATCTTCAACTTCCTCCGGTTGGCGCGGCGTTCACCGACACCGATGTGGCGTTCGCCAAGCAGGTGTCAGTGACCGACGATGGTGTCGCAGTGTGGACGGTGACGGTGTCAGGTCTGGTCAACGGCAACACCGCTGCCGACGCGCAGCGAACCTTCTATCGGGTGCCCGTTGCGGTGTACAACGGTGCGCCGCGGGCGGCAGGGCTGCCGATGCAAGTTGCGCCCCCGGCGGTGGGTGTGGACCTTCGCTTGGGCTACCGCAACGCCGTGTCGCTGGAGTCGCCGCTGGCGCAGACAGCGGCTGGATTTGTCACCGCCTACCTCACCGGCGGCGAGGAATTGTCCCGGTTCGTCACCGCCGACTCCCGCGAGACGCCGATCATTCCCGCCCCCTACATGCGAGTGGAAGTGATCTCGGTGGGCGCCAATGTCGGCTCCGACGGCAACAACGCGACGCAGGCCGAGGTGTATGTCAAAGTGGCCGCCCGTACCAAGAACTACACCCTGACGTCGTTGGCGTATCCACTCTCGATGCGCACCGTGGAGGGCCGCTGGCAGGTGGTGTCGATCAACGCGACTCCGCTGCTGCAGTCCCACCCTCAGGCGGTCAACGAAGACACCCCATCGACGACGCAGACGACGACCGCTCCGCCGCCGGCGGAACGGGGTTGAGGGTTAGAAAGGAACACCCATGACCCAGATCGAGATGATGCTCAACAACGTCTACACCCTCGGAATGCGCGCCGGCGGCGGCCTGCTGGGCATCTGGGGGCTCTACATTTTCTTCAAATCGCTGTTCGGTGAAGGCGGCCGCAACCCCGCCAGGATCGTCGTTTCCGTGCTCATGATCGTGGCCGCCGGCGCGATGTTCCAGCTGCTGCCGAAGCTGGTGGAGATCGGCAAGGACACCGGCAGCCAACTCGGCGGCGGCGGATACTCGATGCCCGCCCCGGCCGGAGTCGACGCCATCGCGGTGTCGGGCCTGACCGTGCACGCCGCACTATGAGGGAAGTCCGGGTGGCGACGTCCGGGCGCCGGTTCCGCACCTACGTCGGCACCATGCAGGGCCGCCGGCTTCCCGGCGGGCCGCGTCCGATCGAGCAGATCGTCGCGGTCATCATCATTGTGATCGCCACGATGGCGGCGGCGATGGCACTGCCGTATCCCGCCCCGGCGGTGTTCGCAGTGGGCGCCTTGGCCGTTATCGGCGTGACCATGGTGATGGGTCTGATCAAGTACGACGGCATCCCGGTAACCACCAAAGCGCTTCGGGTGGCCGGGCTGCTGATCGACCGCAAGCCCACCGTGGTGGCGACCGAGGAGATTGCCCGCCAGGTCTCGGCCAACCCGGCCGCGTTCATCGTCGTCGACGAATCAGGGCTGCTCGAAGCAGCGCCGGCGGGGCCGCGGTCATGAAACTGCGTCAGCCCACCGCCGCCCGTCACGGACACCTGCAGTGGACCCACCACGGAGCGGTGACCGCTACCTATTTCGTGGAGCCGCTCGACTACGGGCTACGCCCACCGGACGACAAAGAGGCCATCGCCGACGCGCATGAATCGCTCATCCTGGCCTGCCCGGACAACACGGTTCTGCTGAGCATCCTGGCCCCACTGGACCTCGTGGATGTGATGAACCGAGCGCTGGAGCAGGTCAACTTGCAGCGCACCCCGGACTACATCAAGGAAGTGGTGGCCGGCTACCGGCGCATCGCCGAGATCGCCCCACTGACCCGCATCCACACCCTGACTCTGCCGATCGGCAAGCACCGCGTTACCGGCCAGCCCGACCACGCCGAGGTTGCCGCCCGACGCGCGGCGGCCGCGGAGCTGCTCACCGTGTTAGACGCCGAGTCGAACTTCAACCTCACGCCGGTCCCGGAGGGTCTGCTCCCGTTCGTCTGGAACCACAACCTGATGCGCGGCGCCGCCCTGGAGATGGCCCCGCAGAATCCGGCCCAGGCCTCACCGAGCGCCACCCCGGTCACCACCTTCTTCCGACCTGGAATTCTCGACGAGGGGGCCCGCACCGAGAAGCGGTGGCGCGACAGTTTCGACCCCGTTCTCAAGGCGATGGTGCGTCTGGACGACGGCCAGGTCATCGACAGCTACCAGGCGATGTTGGTGCCGCGGGCCTTCCCGCCGGTCATGGCGTTCCCTGGCAATTCGGAGTTCCTCTCCATCCTCGACGGGATGTCCGGCATCGGAGTGGACTGGGCGATGCGGATCCGCCGCCGCGGCCGCGAAGCCGCCATGGCACTCAACGAGAAGATGCTCGGCAAGCTGGCCATCCAGATGGGGGAGCGGGACCAAAGCGTCGGCTTCCACACCCAGGAGATCACCCGCAAGATCCAGACCCTGGCCTCCCATAACGACGCTCTGACCGTCAACGAGAGCGCCGAGGAGGTCGAGTTCACCACGGTGCTGGCCGTCGGCGCATCCACCACCAACGAGCTGGCCCGCACGGTGGAAACCCTCAAAGCGAAGTTCCGGCGTCTCGGTATCCGCATCGACGCCCCGCTCGGGGTACAGCGTTCCTTGTGGATGCTGTTCAACCCTGGGGCGCCCAGCGCGGAGGCCTACCGCGACTACAGCCACATCGTGTCCAGCCCGGACTGGGCCGGGATGGTTCCGTTCACCACCGCTCGCCTCCTGGACGACACCGGTCCGATCATCGGCGTGAACCTGCTTTCCGGGCTGTTTGAACCGCTGCATTTCAACTTCGCCGGCAAGGTGCTGTCGGATACCTCTCCGGCGATCGCGATTGCCGGGGAACTGGGATCGGGCAAGTCCTACTTCGTCAAGACATTGCTGGGCATCATCGCCGACCTGCTCGGTCAGTTCCTCGTCATCGACCGCAGCCCCGCCGGAGAGTACGTTCCGCTCCTGGAGTCGATCCCCGGCTCGGTCATGGTCAGCCTCGATGACCCCGCGTTCACCCTTGACCCCCTGCAGCTGTTCGCCGACCCGCAGGCCGGCCGGCGGATCGCGTTGGACACGATTCTGCCGCTGATCAACATCCCGGTCGTCTCCGGACCTGGGACGCTGCTGTCTGAAGTGCTGCGCCCCGACCACCGGGGTCGCCACAACCTGCGGTCCCTGGCCGACGTCCGTGACTACCTCGCCCGGCGCGCCCACACCGAGACCGGCCGTGACGCCGAGGATCTGCACACCTTGGTCCGCGCCATGGACGCGGTTGAGGCCCCGACCCTGTTCGGCCGCGGACTGACTCCGATGCCGATGGGTGCCACCGCGACGGTCGTACGAACCCACACTCTGGCGCTGCCTACCGTCGAGGAATTGACCCTCGGGCACGCCTACGCCAACCTGCCCTGGCGCAAGCGACTCGGCCACACCCTCTACGAACTCGTCGGTCTGCTGGCCAGCGAACAGTTCCTGCGTCCGGGCCGCTTCGGGGCCCTGGTCGTCGACGAGGCCTACCACCTGGTGTCCACCAGCGTCGGCCGCCAGGTGGTGGAGGCCTTTTGTCGAGATGGGCGGAAACATTCCGCGGGCCTTATCTTGTCGAGTCACGACCCCCGGGCGGACTATGCCGGCGCCGCCCACAACCTGATCCCCAACCGGTTCGCATTCCGTCACCGTGACAAATCTCTGGCGGCGGGGACGTTGGAGTGGCTCGGGGTCGATATCGAACGCGACGGCTACCTGATCGACCAACTGCGCACCAACACCTCACCCCCGAAAGGTCCGCGCGAGACGGTGGCCACCAACCGGCGAGGGGAGTGCTTCATCGCCGATGGCCGCGGCCGCATCGGCCGCGGCAAGATCCTCGGCCCGGCCCGCGCCGACCGCGCCCTCGCGGTCTCGACGACCCCGGACAAGGCGGTCCTGGGATGACCCCGCCTATCGCCTTCACCCACGACCCGTCACTGCCCTGGCTGGCGCAGGCCCTCGTTCGCGGATGGACCTGGTCCACCGCCACGCGGCACCGCCGCGTTTGGGCCGCCCCGCTGTACCTGCATGCGGTGGTCTACGGCGTCGCATTGCTGTTCCCTCCCGCCGCGGCCGCAACGGCAGGGACCGCGCAAGCCACGCTGATGGCGTTGGGTGTTGTTGATTCCTATGGGGTTCCGCTGTGGAAGTACACCTTCACCACCGATTACGGATCGGTGATGGACTTCGGCACTCGCGCCACGCTGGCCACCCTGCTGCAGATCGAAGCCGGCTTCTTCGTCGCCATCGGCGGCTTCGCCCTCTGGCTGTTGACCTATGCGATCAGTTTCGAATTCCTCACCACCCTGGTCACTCCGGTGGCCAACCTCGCCCAAAGCTACGCCGGACGGATCATTCCCGGGATCGCGCTGATCGCGGCCATGGTGGCCGGCCTGTTCGTCGCGTTCAACATCATGCGCGGCAACGCGGTCCGTGCAGCCTCGCAAGCAGCCGTGGCAGTGTGTGTCGCACTCGTCGGCGCGGGCCTGCTTCATTCACCGATCAGCTGGGTGATCTCCGAGAACGGCCCCTTGATGGCGGGCCGCAACGTCGCAATTGGGTTGGGGGCCAACACCGTTGCCAGCTCGCAACAAGCGGCGGCGTTGCCCCGCCAACTCCAGGGAGTGCTGGCCACCGAGTTCGTGCGGCAGCCGCTGCAGATGTGGAACCTCTCGGCGGTCGCCGACGACACCCCGGCCTGCGCTGCCGCCTGGTCG
>LFFF01000027.1 GCA_001510415.1 Actinobacteria bacterium casp-actino6
TCGGCGGGGCCGGGATGTCGGGTATCGCGCGCATCCTGCTGGACCGCGGGGCGCTGGTGTCCGGATCGGATGCCAAGGAATCCCGCGGTGTCATCGCGCTGCGGGCCCGCGGCGCGCGGATCAGCATCGGCCACGATGCGGCCAACCTGGACCTGCTGCCGGGTGGGCCGACCGCGGTGATCACCACCCATGCGGCCATTCCCAAGACCAACCCGGAACTGGTGGAAGCCCGCCGCCGCGCAGTGCCGGTGATCCTGCGCCCCGCGGTGCTGGCCAAGCTGATGGCCGGTCATCGGACCCTGCTGGTGACCGGCACGCACGGCAAGACGACCACCACGTCCATGCTCATCGTCGCCTTGCAGCACAGCGGATATGACCCCTCCTTCGCGGTCGGCGGCGACCTCGGCGAGGCCGGCACCAACGCTCATCACGGCAGTGGGGACGTCTTCGTCGCCGAGGCCGACGAGAGCGACGGATCGCTGCTGCAGTACCGCCCGGACGTGGCGGTGGTCACCAATATCGAGGCCGACCATCTCGATTTCTTCGGGAGCCCGGCGGCCTATACCGCGGTCTTCGATGATTTCGTCGAGCGGTTGGCGCCGGGCGGGGCGCTGGTGGTGTGTGTCGATGATCCGGGCGCTGCGGCGCTGGCCGAGCGCAGCGCCGCCCTGGGGGTGCGGGTGCTGCGCTACGGCAGCGACAGGTCCGGCGAGTTGGCCGGTTCGCTGCTGGAATGGCAGCAGCGGGGGACCGGCGCGGTCGCCGAGATCCAGTTGGCCGGCGAGGAGCATCGACGGGCCATGCGACTCGCGGTGCCGGGCCGGCACATGGCGCTCAATGCGGTGGGCGCGGTCCTGGCCGCAGTGGAGGCGGGTGCCCCGGTCCAGGAAGTTCTCGACGCACTGGCCGGCTTCGAGGGTGTGCGCCGCCGATTCGAACTCGTCGGGACCGCCGCCGGCGTGCGGGTTTTCGACGACTACGCCCACCATCCGACCGAGGTGCGTGCCGCATTGACGGCGCTGCGCGCCGTTGCCCGGCAGGACGCCGGCGGGCACCCGGCGCAGGGTCGAAGCATCGTCGTGTTCCAGCCACATTTGTATTCCCGCACAAAGGCTTTCGCGCCGGATTTCGCCGACGCCCTGAACATCGCGGACGAGGTTTTCGTGCTCGACGTCTACGCGGCCCGCGAACAGCCGCTGACCGGCATCAGCGGGGCCACCATCGCCGAGCGGGTCAGCGCACCGGTGCGGTACCTGCCCGATCTCTCGGCGGTCGCCGAGCAGGTCGCTACGGTCGCCCGGCCCGGGGATGTCGTAGCCACCATGGGTGCCGGTGATGTGACTCTGCTCGGTCCGGAGATCATCGCGGCGATCAACGCGAAGGCCGCCGGTTCCCGGGGCGCCCGGTGACCGACGGTAGCCCGGAACCGGAACCGGAGAACGAACCCGCGACCGGGGGAGCCGAGCAGGCCGATCCCGAGGTGGGCGGTCCCGAACAGCCCGGAGGCGTGGTTCCCGGGGAGTCGCCGGATACCGAAGCGCACCCGGATCCGGAGGGTCCGCGGCGGCGGGCCCGACGGGAACGTGCCGAACGGCGAGCCCTCCAGCAGCGGGCGACGGCGATCGAGCAGGCCCGCCGGGAGGCCAAGCGCAAGATCAGCGGACAGCTCGTCGAGGAGCCCAGGCGGTTGGCCGCCCGGACCGTCAAGGGCCTGCGGCTGGTCGTCTGGCTGATCCTGCTGACGGTGGTGAGCGTCATCCTGGGTCTGGTGCTGTACTTCACCCCGGTGATGTCGGCCCGGTCGGTGGTCGTGACCGGAACCGGGGCGGTGACCCGGGAAGAGGTCATCGACGTCGCGCAGGTCCGCCCGGGCACCCCGCTGCTGCAGATCGACACCGATCAGGTAGCAGACCGGGTGGCCGGCATCCGCCGGGTCGCCAGCGCCCGGGTCCAGCGCGAGTACCCGTCAGCCCTGCGGATCACGATCGTCGAACGGATCCCCATCGTGGTCAAGGACTTTCCGGACGGCCCACACCTGTTCGACCGGGACGGGGTGGACTTCGCGACCGGCCCGCCGCCGCCGGGGCTGCCCTATATCGACGTCGACAGTCCCGGCCCCGCAGATCCGGCCACCCGGGCCGCACTGCAGGTGATGACCGCGCTGCGGCCCGAGGTGGTGGCCCAGGTGGGCCGGATCGCGGCGCCGTCGGTCGCCTCGATCACCCTGACTCTCGCCGACGGACGCACGGTGGTGTGGGGCACGACCGATCGCACCGACGAGAAGGCCGAGAAACTTGCCGCGCTGCTGACCCAGCCGGGCCGTGTGTATGACGTCTCCAGCCCGGATCTGCCGACGGTCAAGTAGCGGCGGGGCCACGGCGGCTCCGCCGTCCAAATTCTCGAGCGACACGCCCGCGCGCCTCCCCAATCCTGCGCGCGCCGGTCATACGGTTCCCAGTACGCGAACAACTTGACATAACTCTAAGCCTCTGGTTGAGGTTGAGGGTTTTGATCAGGGAAGTCGCGGCAGGCCCCAGGCTCCGCTTCACCGAAGTCCCCACACGGAGGAACCACAGCGATGACCCCCCCGCATAACTATCTCGCCGTCATCAAGGTCGTTGGTATCGGCGGCGGCGGCGTCAACGCCGTCAACCGGATGATCGAACAGGGACTCAAGGGCGTGGAGTTCATCGCGATCAACACCGACGCCCAGGCGCTGTTGATGAGCGATGCCGACGTCAAACTCGACGTCGGGCGCGACTCCACCAGGGGTCTCGGTGCCGGTGCGGATCCGGAGGTGGGCCGCAAGGCCGCCGAGGACGCCAAGGATGAGATCGAGGAACTGCTGCGCGGGGCGGACATGGTGTTCGTCACCGCCGGGGAGGGCGGCGGCACCGGAACCGGGGGCGCCCCGGTCGTGGCCAATATCGCCCGCAAACTCGGTGCGCTGACGGTAGGCGTGGTGACCCGGCCGTTCTCCTTCGAGGGCAAGCGACGGTCCAACCAGGCCGAGAACGGCATCTCCTCGCTCCGGGAGAGCTGCGACACCCTGATCGTGATCCCGAACGACAGGCTGCTGCAAATGGGCGATGCGGGCGTCTCGCTGATGGACGCGTTCCGCAGTGCCGACGAGGTGCTGCTCAACGGTGTTCAGGGCATCACCGACCTGATCACCACTCCGGGCCTGATCAACGTCGACTTCGCCGACGTCAAGGGGATCATGAGCGGCGCGGGCACCGCGCTGATGGGTATCGGGTCGGCCCGCGGCGACGGCCGTGCGCTCAAGGCCGCCGAGGTGGCCATCAACTCACCTCTGCTGGAGGCCTCGATGGAGGGGGCCCAGGGCGTTCTGATGTCGATCGCCGGCGGCAGTGACCTCGGACTGTTCGAGATCAATGAGGCCGCTTCGCTGGTGCAGGATGCTGCCCACCCGGAGGCCAACATCATTTTCGGCACCGTGATCGACGATTCGCTCGGCGACGAGGTACGGGTGACGGTGATCGCCGCAGGCTTCGACGCCACCAGCCCGAGTCGGATGCCGGTAATCGGTGCCGCCGCCACCGGCAAGGCCGCGACACCGGGGGCGCCGGGGGCGCCGTCGGCTCCGGCCGGTATCGCGCCGGGGGCCGCCGGCCAGCTCAGCTCGTCGCTGTTCGAGCCGATCGAGACGATCCAGCCACTGGAACCGGCCACCGTGTCGGCGCACACCAACGGCTCCTCCCGTTTCGGCGACGATGACGACGACGTCGACGTGCCGCCGTTCATGCGGCACTGACGCTCAGAGACACTGGATCCGAGGACGTCGTGAGCGTTCGCGTCCGTCGCATCACCACAACCCGGGCCGGTGGGGTCTCACGGCCGCCGTTTGACAGCTTCAATCTCGGCGACCATGTCGGTGACGACCCGGGTGCGGTGGCGACCAACCGCGGCCGGCTGGCTTCGGCGATCGGACGGCCTGCCGACCATGTGGTGTGGATGAACCAGGTCCACGGTGACCATGTCGAGATCGTCGACGAGCCGCGTGCCGAACCGGTCGACGCCACCGACGCCTTGGTGACCGGCACCCCGGGACTGGCGCTGGCCGTGATCACCGCCGATTGCGTTCCGGTGCTGATGGCCGACGCCCGCGCCGGTGTGATCGGCGCGGCGCACGCGGGCCGGGTCGGCGCCGCCGAGGGTGTGGTGCTGCGAACGCTCGATGCGATGCTGGCCGCCGGCGCGCACGTTGCGGACATCACCGTGCTGCTCGGTCCGGCGGTCAGCGGAGAGAACTACGAGGTGCCCGAGGAGATGGCCGCCGACGTCGAGACCCGGCTGCCCGGCAGTCGAACCACGACCCTGCGCGGCACCCCGGCGTTGGACCTGAGGGCCGGTATCGCCCGCCAACTCATCGACGCAGGGGTGACCGCCATCGATATCGATCCGCGCTGCACGGTCGCCGATCCGGCATTGTTCAGCCATCGTCGGGGCGCTCCGACCGGGCGGCTGGCGTCGCTGGTGTGGATGGAATGACGGATCCCGCCAGCGGTGACCGGGTGGCGCAACTGACCCGCGGGCTTGCCGCGGTCCGGTCCCGGCTCGCCCATGCTGCCGAGGCGGCTGGCCGTCCGGTGGAGCAGGTCCAACTGCTGCCGATCACCAAGTACTTTCCTGCCAGCGACGCCGCGATCCTGTGGCGACTGGGGTGCCGCGCCTTCGGCGAGTCCCGAGAGCAGGAGGCGTCGGCGAAGATCGCCGAGTTCAACCGGCTCGTCGGGGCAGCCGATGCCTGGCCGGAACCCGGCCAGGCTCGCTGGCACATGGTCGGTCAGATCCAGCGCAATAAGGTCAAACACATTGCGGGATGGGCCGATACCGTCCATTCGGTCTCCACCGACAAAGTGGTCGCGGCGCTGGCCGGCGCCGCCGCGCAGGCCCTGGACGACCACCGCCGTGACCGCGCTTTACGGGTGTTCGTCCAGATCAGTCTCGATGGCGACACCAGCCGCGGCGGGGTCGATATCGGCGATGCGCAGGCAGTGGACCAACTCTGTGCGCAGGTCGCCGACGCTGCGGCGCTGGAACTGGTGGGTCTGATGGCGGTACCGCCCCGGGGTGCCGATCCCGACGCGGCGTTCGCGACCCTGGCGGCCGAGCATCGCCGTGTCCTGGCCCGCCATCCGGATGCCACCGAACTTTCCGCGGGCATGTCCGGTGACCTGGAAGCCGCTGTCCGACACGGTTCGACATGTGTGCGTGTCGGTACGGCGCTAATGGGCGAACGTCCTCTAACGTCTCCCTGAGCAGTCACTCCAGTCACAGGTTCATCACAAACATCAGCTTTACAGACACCGAAGTTCTGCAGAAGGGTCACGCGGATGAGCACTCTCCATAAGGTCAAGGCCTACTTTGGTATGGCGCCGATGGACGACTACGAGGACGAGTACTACGACGACGAGCGGGAGGCCGGGCGCGGCCGCGGCTACGCGCGGCGCGGCGACCGGTTCGCCGACGACGACGGGTACGAGGGCGGCCGGGACGGCGGCCGTTACGAGGGAGTCCGCGATATCGGGCGGTACGACGACCGTGATCCGCGACTTGCCCACGATTACGACGACCGCGAACCTGACTACCCGCCGACCGGTGGATTCCGGCCGGGCTATGCCGATGAACCGCGGTTCCGGCCGCGCGAGTTCGACCGCCCGCACGCCGCATCGCGGTTCGGTGCACTGCGTGGATCGACCCGCGGGGCCCTGGCGATGGATCCGCGGCGAATGGCCATGCTGTTCGAAGAGGGCAGCCCGTTGTCGAAGATCACCACCCTGCGCCCCAAGGATTACAACGAGGCCCGCACCATCGGCGAGCGTTTCCGAGACGGCCAGCCCGTGATCATGGATCTGGTGTCGATGGATAACGCCGACGCCAAGCGACTGGTCGACTTCGCCGCAGGCCTGGCCTTCGCGCTGCGCGGATCCTTCGACAAGGTCGCCACCAAGGTATTCCTGCTGGCGCCGGCGGACGTCGACGTGAGCGCGGAGGAGCGTCGCCGGATCGCCGAGGCCGGTTTCTACAGCTACCAGTAGACAGCTACCGGCACTCGTGGCGGCGGTCGCCGAGCCCGCCGGCGGCATCGGTAGGCTTGCGGGCGCCGCGCCGGGTCGCGTCGGTGACCGTCTCATCCGCTGTCAGGTAAGGATCGCCGTCAGGTGAAGCTGTTCTTCGAAATCCTCGGCTTCGCGCTGTTTCTGTTCTGGCTGCTGCTGATCGCCCGGATCGTCGTCGAGTTCATCCGGTCCTTCAGCCGGGACTGGCACCCGCGCGGTGCCACCGTCGTCATCCTCGAACTCATCATGACCGTCACCGATCCTCCGGTGAAGCTGCTGCGGCGCATCATTCCCCAGCTCACGATAGGTGCGGTGCGGCTGGATTTCTCCATCATGGTGCTGCTGCTGCTGGCGTTCATCGGCATGCAACTGGCGTTCGGAGCGGCCGTCTGAGGTCGATCGTCAATTACCAGGATCGATTGGCGATTCTCTGAATTTCGGTCTTAATTCCGAGTGCCCCTGTAACCGGCGGGTCTGGTGTGACAGGATGTGCGCCAGTTACAGTTCGCAGCGGACATCGTTCTACACTCCAGAGCGATTTCCATCCACCGTCCCATCGGAAGGGGCAGATATGCCACTGACACCGGCCGACGTGCACAATGTGGCGTTCAGCAAGCCGCCCATCGGCAAGCGTGGCTACAACGAGGATGAGGTCGACGCCTTCCTCGACCTGGTGGAGACCGAACTCTCCCGGCTCATCGAGGAGAACGCCGACCTGCGCCAACGGGTCAGCGAACTCGATCAGGAACTCACGGCGGCGCGGGCCGGCGGCCCGCCCACCCAGGCCATCCCGCTGTATCAGCCCGAGCAGGAGCCAGTGGCCCAGCCCGTGGTGCAGGCGGTGTCCGAAAGCGTCTCCCCGGTGAACGAGGACGAAGGGCTCAAGGCCGCCCGGGTGCTCGCCCTCGCGCAGGACACTGCCGACCGGCTGACCAGCACGGCGCGTGCGGACGCCGACAAGATGGTCGCCGATGCCCAGGCCAGCGCCGAGCAGATCGTCTCGGAGGCCCGCTATATCGCGGACACGACGCTCAACGATGCGCGGCAGCGGGCCGACGCCATGCTGGCCGACGCACAGTCCCGCTCGGAGGCTCAACTGCGCCAGGCGCACGAGAAGGCCGACCTGCTGCAAGCCGACGCTGAGCGCAAGCACTCCGATCTGATGAACACCATCAACCAGCAGCGCACCGTGTTGGAGGGACGTCTCGAGCAGTTGCGCACCTTCGAGCGCGAATACCGCACCCGGTTGAAGACCTATCTGGAGTCCCAGCTCGAGGAGCTGGGTCAGCGCGGGTCGGCCGCGCCGGTCGATTCAGGCGATGGCGGATACCCGCAGTACCAGTAGGAGTGCGCATTAGCTCCGTGTCGCGGGAGGCCCACCGATGCTGATCGTGGCGCTGGTGTTGGCCGTGATCGGCTTGGCGGCTCTGGTGACGGCCGTCGTGACCAGCAACGAACTGGTGGCATGGGTCTGCATCGGAGCCAGCGGACTCGGCGTACTGCTGCTCATCGTCGACGCGATCCGGGAGCGCGCCCAGCGCCGGGTGCCGGTGGCGCTCCCATCACCGGCAACCGGAGAGGTGGGCGCTGTGGTTGCGGCTGCCGAGACCGAGATCATCGAGCCTGCGGCGGCGTCGGTGGAGAATCCTGTCGAGACGACCGCGGTGATCGAGGCGGTCGAGCGCGAGACCGACCCGGATACCGGTCCCGAGGTCGAAGGTGAAGCCGAGACCGACAGCACAATCGACGCCGACATCGCGATCGAGGACCATCCCGACGAAGTGGTTCACGACTATCCGGACTACGACCTTCCCACCGAGGACGAACCGGATTTTCCGGTGCCGGCCGAGGAGGCCGCCATCCACGTCATCGACGAGGGTTCCCTTGACGAGGACGACGCCGATGGGGCTTCCATCGACGACGACTACGGCGACGAGAGTTCCGGCGACGAGAGTTCCGGCGACGAGGAGTTCGTGGCGGAGCTCGATGATGAGCGAGCCCCCACCGACGTCGAGCGTGACCAGCAGTGATCCGTACGTCCTGAGGGGACCGCCATGGGTATCGAGTACGCCAGCGTCGTCAACCATCCACTCGATGAGGTGTGGGCCTGGCACACCCGTCCGGGAGCGATGCACCGGCTGGTGCCGCCGTGGCAACCGATGCGGGTGGTCAAGGAGACTGAATCGCTCGCCGACGGCCGGGCCATCCTGGGGCTGCCAGGGGGGCTGCGCTGGGTCGCCCAGCACGATCCGGCCGGGTACGACCCGCCGAACCAGTTCGTCGACGTGCTGTCCTCGGATGGCCTGATGACGTTGCCGCCGAGGGTGATCGGCTGGTGGCGGCACACCCACCGCTACAGCGACGCCGGCGATGGCAGGACCCGGGTGCATGACATCGTCGACACCACGGTGCCCGGTGCCGCTTTGCGGTCGACCTTCGCCTACCGGCACCGTCAGCTCGCCGAGGACCTCGCCGCCCATGCGGATGCGGCGGATGCCGGTGCGGGATCGCTGGTGGTCGCGGTGACCGGATCCTCCGGACTGGTGGGTACCGCACTCTCGGCATTCCTGAGCACCGGCGGACACCGGGTGATCCGACTGGTGCGCGGTGCACCTGCCGACGCCGGCGAAAGACAGTGGGATCCTAACCGACCCGCGGCCGACCTGCTCGAGGGGGTAGACGCCGTCGTGCATCTGGCTGGGGAATCGATCGCCGGTCGGTTCACCGAACAACACCGCCGCGCGATCCGCGACTCGCGCATCGAGCCCACCCGCCGGCTCGCCGAAACCGCTGCTGGAACTCCGGGCCTGAAGGCGTTCGTCTGCGCTTCCGCGATCGGTTTCTACGGCCATGACTGCGGGGACCGTCTGCTTGATGAGGACAGTTCCCGCGGGCAGGGCTTCCTGGCCGATGTGGTCGCGGACTGGGAGGCGGCCACCGGCCCGGCCGCGGACGCCGGGCTTCGGGTGGTTACCGTGCGCACCGGTATCGTGCAGGCCGCCGCCGGTGGCACGCTGCGACTGCTGCGTCCACTGTTCGCCGCCGGACTGGGCGGGCGGCTGGGCAGCGGACGGCAATGGTTGTCCTGGATCGGCATCGACGACCTGCTCGACATCTACTACCGGGCGCTCTATGACACCCGGCTTGCGGGCCCGGTGAACGCCGTGGCGCCCAACCCGGTGCGCAACACCGATTACACCCGCGCCCTGGCGCAGACCCTGCACCGCCCGGCGTTGCTTCCGGTGCCGTCGATCGGACCCCGGTTGCTGCTCGGAAAGCAGGGCGCGGTGGAACTCGCCGAGGCTGATCAGCGGGTGGCCCCGGTCAAACTCCAATCCCTCGGCCACCGGTTCCGCCAGCCGACCGTCGCGGATGCGCTGGGACATCAGCTCGGCCACGACCCCGCACCCGGAGTGCTGTAGTTCCGGCCGGGTGGTGACGTAAGGCTCGCGCGCGCGTCCTGACTCAGGCACCATGGTGACATGGCAGTCGGCGATCCGGTGATGATCGACACCGCGGGGCTGAGCCTGCTGATCGACGGTCTGCGTCGGCGCGGATACCGGGTAATCGGGCCCACAGTGGGCGATAACGCGATCGTGCTCGCCGAGATCAGCAGTGCCGACGACCTACCGGCGGGCTGGGGAGTCGACGTGGCTCCGGGGACCTACCGGCTGCGGGCCCGCGGGGACCGTGCGGCGTTCGGGCACTCAGCCGGCCCGCAGTCGTGGAAGCAGTTCCTCCACCCGCCACGCCAGCGGCTGTTTTCGACCGGTCGCGACGGCGCCGAGGAGGACACCCGGCCCGATCCCCGCTACGCCTTTCTCGGCGTCCGCGGCTGTGACCTGGCCGCCATCGGAATCCTCGACCGGGTCCTGGTCGGCGGTGAGCACCCGGACGGCAGCTACGCCGGCCGACGCAGCGGTACTTTCATCGTTGCGGTCAACTGCACCGAGCCCGGCGGACTGTGCTTCTGCACCTCGATGGGCACCGGTCCGGCCTGCTCGCCGAACTACGACCTGGCACTGACCGAACGAACCGGCGGCGATGCGGTCGATTACCTCGTCGAGGTGGGCAGCGAGGCCGGCGCCGAGCTGCTGGCCGAACTCCCGCATCGGGCGGCCCGACCCGAGGAGTGCGCGGCCGCAGCCGACGAGATCGCCTCAGCGGCAACGAAGATGGGCCGCGCGATGCCCGACACCGACCTGCGCCGGCTGCTCGCCGACTCCCGCGAGTCCGCGCACTGGTCCGAGGTTGCCAGCCGCTGCCTGACCTGTGGCAACTGCACCATGGTCTGCCCGACCTGCTTCTGCACCTCCACCGCCGACGTTACCGATCTGGCCGGCGAGCACGCCGAACGCTGGTCGGAATGGGCCTCCTGTTTCGAACTGGACTTCACCTTCATCCACGATGGCCCGGTCCGGCAATCGGGGGAATCCCGCTACCGGCACTGGCTCACCCACAAGCTGAGCACCTGGCATGACCAGTTCGGCACGTCGGGATGCGTGGGCTGCGGACGCTGTATCGCGTGGTGCCCCACCGGGATTGATATCACCGAGGAAGTCGCTACATTCGCCCGGGAGAAGGTCGCCGGCCTTCCGGCTCCGGGGGAGAAGGTCGCCGGCCTTCCGGCTCCGGGGGAGAAGGTCGCCGGCCTTCCGGCTCCGGGGGAGCATGCCGATGACTGAGGTGGCGGTGCGATCGTCGACCGACGCCATGACCCCGGTGCCCTATCGGGTCCGCACCACGGTGGCCGAGAACGTGGACTCGGTGACGTTGTGCCTGGAACCGATCGACACCGCACTCCCATCGCCGGCCCCGGGTGAATTCATGATGCTGTACGCCTTCGGGGTGGGGGAGATCGCGATCTCGGTCAGCGGTGATCCGTCGATCACCGACGGCAGCATCACCCACACCATCCGGTCGGTCGGGGCGGTCAGCGCGGCGCTGTGTGCCGCGGAAACCGGGTCCCGTATCGGGGTGCGCGGACCGTTCGGCACCAGTTGGGGACTGGAGCGGTCCGCCGGACGGGACCTCGTCATCGTCGCCGGTGGCGTGGGACTGGCCCCGCTTCGGCCGGTGGTGCTCGGCGCGCTGGCCGAACGCGACCGGTACGGGCGGGTGGTGGTGATCGCCGGTGCGCGGGCGCGGCGCGACTTTCTGTACGCCGAACAGCTTGAGGACTGGCGGGCCGATCCGCGGCTGGAGACGCACCTGACCGTCGATGTCCCGATCCAGGGCTGGCCCGGCGAGATCGGTTTCGTTACCGAAGCTTTGCACGCGCTGTCGCTAAAACCGGCACGCACCACGGCGTTCCTGTGCGGACCGGAACCGATGATGCGGTCCAGTGCCGAGGTACTTGTCGCCAAAGGGCTTGCGCTGCCGGATATCCGGGTATCGCTAGAGCGCAACATGCAGTGCGGAATCGGGTGGTGCGGGCATTGTCAGCTCGGCCCGTTGCTGTTGTGCCGCGACGGCCCGGTGGTCGGCTATGACGTGGCCCGGTCCCTGCTGGAAGTCGAGGAACTGTAGATGGTCCGGTGGGAAGCAGCGGAGCGGCAGGGGAATGGTCCGAGGCTGGCGGTATGGAAGTTCGCCTCCTGCGACGGCTGCCAACTGACCCTGCTCGACTGCGAGGACGAACTGCTGACGCTGGCCGAGCAGGTACAGATCGCCGCATTCGCCGAGGCATCGAGTGCGGTGATGGGCGGCCCCTACGACGTGTCACTGGTGGAGGGTTCGATCACCACCCCGGCCGACGAGCGCCGGATCCGCGAGATCCGCGAACAGTCCGGGGTGCTGGTGACGATCGGGGCCTGCGCCACCGCCGGCGGTATTCAGGCGCTGCGCAATTTCGGCGACGTTGCCGAGTTCGCCTCGGTGGTCTACGCCCGGCCCGACTACATCCAGACCCTGGCCACCTCCACCCCGGCCTCGGCGCACGTGGCGGTCGACTACGAATTGCGCGGCTGCCCGATCGACCGCGGCCAACTGCTGGACACGCTGGCCGCGCTGCTGGTCGGTCGCAAACCGCGGTTGCCGGCCGCGACGGTCTGTACCGAATGCAAACGCGCCGGGGTCAGCTGCGTCAGCGTCACCGAGGGCCTGGCCTGCCTCGGTCCGGTCACCCACGCCGGCTGCGGGGCGCTGTGTCCCCGGCACCACCGCGGCTGTTATGGCTGCTTCGGCCCGACGGCCACCCCCAACATGCCCGCCATGATCCCGCTGCTACGCCGCGACGGTATGTCCTCCGGCGATGTCGACCGGGTTTTCGGCACGTTCAACGTGACGCAGTTCCACGAAGCTCGAGATGACGGCCGGGACGCCGAGCGGAATTCCGAATGACCGAGTCCCGCCGCACATTGCGAGTCGCCGCCCTGACCCGGGTCGAGGGCGAGGGTGCCCTGCACGTGGAACTGCGCAACGGGGTGCCCGAGCGCGTCGAACTCAACATCTACGAACCACCACGGTTCTTCGAGGCGTTTCTGCGCGGCCGGTCCTATACCGAGCCGCCGGACCTGACCGCCCGCATCTGCGGAATCTGCCCGGTTGCCTACCAGGTCAGTGCCTGCAACGCGATCGAGGACGCCTGCGGGGCGACGCTGGATCCGGAGCTGACCGCGCTGCGCCGACTGCTGTACTGCGGGGAGTGGATCCACAGCCACGCCCTGCACATCTACATGCTGCACGCCCCGGATTTCCTCGGCGCGCCGGACATCATCTCGGTGGCCCGTGACCATCGCGAGGCGGTGGAACGGGGACTGGCGCTGAAGAAGGCCGGCAACCGGCTGATGGAACTCGTCGGGGGCCGTTCGATCCACCCGATCAACCTGCGCCTCGGCGGCTTCTACTCCGTTCCGTCCCGCGCCGACATGCGGGCGATGGGCGAGGTGCTGCGCGTGGCCCTCGATGACGCCCTGGCCACAGTGGCCTGGGTCGCCGGGTTCGACTTCCCCGATCTGGAGATCGAACACGAACTGCTGGCGCTGACCGGTGACCGATACGCGATCGAGGACGGTGTGATCGCCCGCAGCGCCGGGCCGACCTTCGACGTCGCGCGATTCAGCGACCATGTCCGCGAGACTCAGGTGCCGCACTCCACCGCCCTGCATGCCACTCTCGACGGCCGCCGTCACCTGACCGGACCGCTGGCCCGCTACTCACTGAACCACCGGCAGCTCTCCCCACTCGCCCGGGAGGCCGCGACTGCGGCGGGGTTGGGCCCGCAGTGCCGGAACCCCTTCCGCAGCATCGTGGTTCGGGCGGTCGAGGTGGTCTACGCAGTCGAGGAGGCGTTGCGGATCATCGACGACTATCAGGTTCCAGGGCGGCCGTTCGTCGATGTCGAGTCCCGCCCGGGTGTCGGTCACGGGGTGAGCGAGGCACCACGCGGCCTGCTCTACCACCGCTACGAGATCGACGAGGCCGGCCTGGTGAAGGCCGCCGTGATCGTCCCGCCCACCTCGCAGAACCAGGCCGCCATCGAAGACGACCTGGTTCGGGTCGTGATGGCTGACGGCGGACTTGACGACGCCGCGCTGACCGCGATGTGCGAGCGCACGATCCGCAACTACGACCCCTGCATCTCCTGCGCGACGCACTTCCTGACGGTGCGCGTCACCCGACGATGACGGCGGTCGTCATCGGGATCGGCAACGAGTTCCGCCGCGACGACGGTATCGGGCCCGCGGTGGCGACGCACCTGGCCGCCCACCCCGTTCCCGGTGTTCGGGCACTGGTCTGTCCGGCTGAGCCGGCCGCGATCCTGGACGCCTGGGCGGGGTCGGCGCTGGCGATCGTGGTCGACGCCGCCTGCGGCGCTGTCCCGGGCCGGGTCCGGCGGTGCACAGCCGACGATCTGGCCGACTCCGCGCCGGTCAGTTCCCACGATCTGGGTCTGCGGCAGACCTATGAGTTGGGACTTGTCCTCGGCCGGGTTCCGGGGGAGTTGGTGGTCATCACCGTCGATGTCGCCGATACCGGGCACGGTGTGGGCCTGAGCCCGGCGGTGTCCGCCGCGCTACCGGTGGCGGTTCGGCTGGTGCGGGGTGTCCTGGGTCAGCAGGCCGAGGAATCCGTGGACCAGACGTCCTAGCCGCCGGGCGGCGTCGCCGGTCCGGGCCGCGGTCTCGGCCCGCAGCCCATCCGGGGTCAGGCCGAGCCGGGCGATATCACCGTCGGCGTCCTCGGTGATCCAGCGCTCCACCAGGTCGGCATCCACCTCGGGGTGAAACTGCAGTCCCATCGCCCGGCCCTGGACGAAAGCCTGCGTGGCACAGTTGTTCCGGGCGATCTCCATGGCGCCGGGCGGAGGTGTGATGCGGTCGAAATGCCACTGGAACCACGGGCCGTCCGGGACCAGGTCGGTGCGGCTGCTGTGCACCTCATGCCAGCCGATCTCCGGGTGCGGTGATCGGGTGACGGTGCCGCCGAGCGCGTGGGCCAGCAGTTGTCCGCCGAAGCACACCCCCAGTACCCCGACGCCCGCGGCCAGCGCGCTGCGGACCATGGCGACCTCGCCGGCCACCCAATGCCGCACCAGCCGATCGTCGTACACCGCCCACCGCGACCCGAGCGGCACGATGACGTCATAGTCCAGCGGGTCGGGGAAGTCGACATCGAGAGCCGGATCGTCGACCCGGCCGGCCGGAACCACCTCGAAGGTGCGGATGTCGAAGCCCGCGTCGGCGAAGGCCGCGCCGAGCAGCGCCTCCGGCGCCGACGGGTCGTTGTAGAGGAACAGCACCTGACGGGGCACCCGTTCACGGTACGTGTCGCCGGCATCCCGTCGGTAGAATCCGGGCCATGCGGCCGATCGACGTCGCGCTGGTGTGGCTGGTGGCCGCGGCCCACTTCGCCTTCCTGATCTACCTGCCCAGCGGCGGTTTCCTCGCGTGGCGGTGGCGGCGCGGCATCTGGCTGCACCCGCCGGCGGTGCTGTGGGGTCTCGCAAGTGTGGCGGTCGGACTCCGGTGCCCGCTGACCGATCTCGAGCAGTGGGCCCGGACCCGGGCCGACATGGCGCCGCTGGGCTCCACCGGATTCATCGACCACTACCTGACCGGCGTGCTCTACCCCGGATGGGCGACGGGGTACGTCCAGGCCGCGGTGGCGCTGGCCGTACTGGTGTCCTGGCTGGGCTACGGACTGACGGCGCGGCGCGGAATCGGCCACCGCCGCACTGTGGCGAACACAGTTTGACGTACGAACCATATTTCCCGAATACTCGCGGTTATGAGTGTGTCAACCCAGGTCTGGGTCATCACCTGCGTCGTCATCCTCGGACTGTTCGTCTTCGACTTTTACGCCCACGTTCGGGTTCCGCACGATCCGACCTTTCGCGAATCGGCGATCTGGTCGACGGTGTACGTCACGCTGGCGGTGTTGTTCGGGTTCGTGATCTGGTGGCAGTGGGGTGGGCAGTACGGCGGGGAGTACTTCGCCGGCTACGTCACCGAGAAAGCGCTGTCGGTCGACAACCTCTTCGTGTTCACCGTCATCATGGCGTCGTTCAAAGTGCCCCGGATCTACCAACAGAAGCTGCTGTTGATCGGCATCGTGATGGCGCTGGTCATGCGGGCCGGCTTCATCGCCCTCGGCGCCGCGGCGATCAACGCCTTCAGTTGGGTGTTCTACATCTTCGGGATCTTCCTCATCCTCACCGCTCTGAAACTGGCCCGCGAGACCGGGCATGAGCGCGAGGCCGAAGTCGAACGGGAGAACCGCCTCGTCACCCTGGTGCGACGCTTCGTACCGACCACCGACGACTACCACGGCGACAAGTTCCTCGCCCGGATCGACGGCAGGAGGGTCATCACCCCTCTGGCGTTGGCCCTGGTCGCGATCGGCTTCACCGATCTGCTCTTCGCGCTGGACTCCATCCCGGCCATCTACGGGCTGACCGAGGAGCCGTACATCGTCTTCGCCGCCAACGCCTTCGCCCTGATGGGTCTGCGGCAGCTGTACTTCCTCATCGGCGGTCTGCTGGACCGATTGGTCTACCTGTCCGCCGGGCTGTCGATCATCCTCGGCTTCATCGGTATCAAGTTGATGCTGCACGCGCTGAAGAAAAATACGCTGCCGTTCATCAACGATGGCAACTATGTCAACGTTCCGGAGATTTCGACGGGCATGTCGATGGGCGTCATCGGTGTGGTGCTGCTGATCACCACCGTCGCAAGCCTGGTGAGGACGCGGGGCCGCAAGACGGTGTGATCGTCGGCTGGCCGGCCGACGGCGCGGCGACAGTGCGGCCGAACGTCAAAGAGTGTCCGAGGGGGGACTTGAACCCCCACGCCCGTTAATAGGGCACTAGCACCTCAAGCTAGCGCGTCTGCCATTCCGCCACTCGGACCCGAGAAGCCCACCGCGGTGGGCGCTTAAGGCTAGCGGATCGGCAGTCTCGGGCTCAAACCCACACCTCGCCGTGAGGGCTCAGGAGGTGGGCAGGCGGTCGGCGATGGCGCCGGCGATGGCCGTCGCGGCCGCCGTCGGGCCGTCGAGGCTGCACGCCTCCACATCGACCGCCACATTGCCGTGCACCGTCAGCGCCCTCTGGCAGGACCACGATTGCGGACCGCGTTGGACCCGGGAGACCGACAGGATGTCGCGCTCGAGGCCGACCGGGCCGATCGACCAGAGTTGCTCGGGCCCCAGGGGCTGTGGGTAGCCGAGGTCGCGGTTGGAGCAACCCGCCCAGCTGTCGCGGGAGCGGGTAAAGAACTCACCGGCCGCTGCCGCATTGGGGAACAACACGACCGCCTGGGTGGCGAAGTGTGACCACTGGGCCGTCGGCGGCTCCCGGAGCACCTGACCGTGCATGGCGGTCCAGCCGGTGTCGGCGTACACGCCTCGCTGGGCCGCGCCGGCAACCGCCAGGCAGCCGGGTCCTTCGGTGAGGCGGGCGCTGTCGTCCCAGGGCTCGGCGACGTCGCGGGTGACGACCATATCGGTGCCCGACAGCGCCGAGCCGATCCCGGACGCCGACAGCAGCAGCGAAGGCAGAGTCTCGGCGGTGGTCAGTGGCGCATCGGCGGCCGGCGTCGCGATACCCGCGGTGGTGGTGGCGCAACCGCTGACCGTCAGGCACAGCAGTGCGGCGATCGCAGGCGCCCGAGTCTTCATCGGACTAACTAGACCACGATGGTGCGCGTGTTGTAAATGAGGATTCAGTTAAAGATGTGCTAAGGGACTCCGGCTCCGGCGTGGGGCGCGCCCAATGGTAGGAAAGGACGGTGACACGGGCAGGGCTTGACGATCCGGCGGACCGGGCGGCCGACGAGGTGGTCGGAATCGTCAGTGCTCTGATCCAGTTCGACACCTCCAACACCGGCGATCCGGCGACCACCCAGGGTGAGGCGGAGTGCGCCGGGTGGGTGGCCGAGCAGTTGCGCGAGGTCGGTTACCAACCGGAGTATCTGGAGTCGGGTGCGCCCGGGCGCGGCAATGTCTTCGTCCGTCTGTCCGGGGCGGACCCGGCGCGCGGGGCACTGCTCATCCACGGCCACCTCGACGTGGTACCCGCCGAGGCCGCGGACTGGAGTGTCCACCCGTTCTCCGGGGCGGTGTCGGACGGCTACGTGTGGGGCCGTGGCGCGGTCGATATGAAGGACATGTGCGGGATGATGCTGGCCGTCGCCCGGCACTTCAAACGTGCCGGCATCACCCCGCCGCGGGACCTGGTGTTCGCCTTCGTCGCCGATGAGGAGGCCGGCGGCCAGTACGGGGCGCACTGGCTGGTGGAGCATCGGCCGGACCTGTTCGCCGGTGTCAGCGAAGCGATCGGTGAGGTGGGCGGCTTCTCCATCACCCTGCCGCGCCGTGACGGTGGCGAGCGCAGGCTGTATTTGATCGAAACAGCCGAGAAGGGACTGCTCTGGATGCGGTTGACCGCCCGCGGCCGGGCCGGGCACGGCTCGTTCGTGCACGACGACAATGCGGTCACCGCGATCGCCGAGGCGGTCGCCAGACTGGGCCGGCATGAGTTTCCGCTGATCATGACCGACGCTGTCGCACAGTTTCTTTCGGCCATCAGTGCGGAGACAGGACACACCTTCGACCCGGACTCGCCGGATCTCGAGGGCGCGGTGGCCAAACTCGGGCCGATCGCCCGGGTCATCGGGGCCACCCTGCGCGATACCGCGAACCCGACGATGTTGCAGGCCGGCTACAAGGCCAACGTCATTCCCGCGACGGCCGAGGCGGTCATCGACTGCCGGGTGCTGCCGGGCCGTCAGGCCGCCTTCGAACGCGAAGTCGATGAGATCATCGGCCCCGATGTGGCGCGCGAGTGGATCTCCGAACTGCCGTCCTATGAGACCACCTTCGACGGTGACCTGGTCGACGCGATGAATGCCGCACTTCTGGCACTCGACCCGGAGGCGCGAATCGTGCCGTACATGCTCTCCGGCGGAACAGACGCGAAAGCCTTTGCCAAATTGGGCATTCGATGCTTCGGGTTCAGCCCGCTGCGGCTGCCGCCGGAGTTGGATTTCGCGGCGTTGTTCCACGGCGTCGACGAACGGGTGCCGGTTGACGCGCTGCGGTTCGGAACCCGGGTGCTCGACCACTTCCTGAAGAATTGCTGATCCGCCTCGACTGAAAGGGATTGCCCGCCATGGCTTTTTCTTACAACCCGTACGACTTCCTGCCTGATCTGCCCGGCTTCACCCTGACCAGTTCCGATATCGCCGAGGGTAAACCGCTGAAGATGGCACAGGTCAGCGGCATCATGGGCGCCGGTGGCGATGATGTCTCGCCGCAGCTGAGCTGGTCGGGTTTCCCAGAGCAGACCCGTAGCTTCGCGGTGACGGTATTCGACCCCGACGCCCCGACCGCGTCGGGTTTCTGGCACTGGGCGGTGTCCGATCTGCCCGCAACCGTCACCGAACTGCCGGCCGGGGCGGGGGACGGCTCGGAGCTACCCGGTGACGCGCTGACCCTGCGCAACGACGCCGGACTACGCCGTTATATCGGTGCCGCACCGCCCGCCGGTCACGGCTACCACCGATATTTCGTTGCGGTACATGCGGTGAGCGTGGAGAAGCTCGAGCTTCCGGCGGACGCCAGCCCGGCCTATCTGGGCTTCAATCTGTTCATGAAGTCCATTGCCCGCGCGGTCATCCACGGCACCTACGAACAGAAGTAGCGCAGACGCCAACGGCGGCGGGCGAACCTAAGTCGGCTTGTCAGCCCACTTGTCCAGGACGCCGCCCCACCAGGCCGGGGTGAAACCGTTGGCACGTGGGTGCCGTCGGCTTCGTGCCGGGCTTCGCCGTGCGTGAAACTGCAGCCCACTCATTGCAAGCATGTAATCATGTAATTATGAAATCATCACAGTCCAGTCGGGTTGATCCCGCTGACATCGCGGAGTGGTTTGCCGGCCGATTGCCCACCGACTGGTTCACCGGTGAACCAGCGGTCACCGTGGACCGCGAGGAGATCACGATCATCGGCACACTGCCCGGGGACGGTGGCGCCGAAACGCCTGCGCGCGCCTCGGGTCGGGCCGCACGATTCCGTGAGGACTCCCGCGGCGAGCGCATCAAGATCGCCGAGGAGGCGCAGCGGAAGTTCGGCCGGACAGTGTCCTGGGGTGTCGAGTTCGGAGACCCCGCGGCACCGGAGCGGATCCTGTTCACCCACATCGCGGCGCCGGTCATGACCAGGCTCAGGCAGCCCGAGCGCCGGGTGCTCGACACCCTGGTCGACGCCGGAGTGGCCCGCTCACGTGCAGACGCGCTGGCGTGGTCGGTCCGGCTGGTCGGCGAACATGCCGAGGAGTGGCTGGCCAAGTTGCGCGCCGCGATGGAAAAGGTGGACGACGTCCGCGCCCAGGGGCCCGGGCTGTCGGGTTGATTGCGTGGACAGTACCGATTGACACATAACGGCAAGTTGCCGACTTATCTGGCGCAGGGATCTCGACCTCGCAGACCGGTCGGCTCACGCCGTTAGAGGGCTGCCGAGCCAACCGCCGCGGTGAGATTCGGGAACCCGCCCGCGCGAAGCCGCGCGGCGATTCCGTCGTGAATGTGCTTGGCCCACAAGCCGCCCCCGTAGACGAATCCGGTGTAGCCCTGTAGCAGCGAGGCGCCTGCGGTGATCCGCTCCCAGGCGTCATCGGCGGTCTCGATGCCGCCCACGCCGATCAGCGTCAGCCGGTCCCCGGCCCGAGTGTGCAGCCGACCCAACACCTCCAGTGCCCGACGCGCCACCGGTGGCCCGGAGATACCGCCCGGCCCGAGGTCGGCGACGTGGGGAGTGTGCAGACCCGCGCGCGACACCGTCGTATTGGTCGCCACGATGCCGGCCAGATTCAGTTCGACGGCCAGGTCGGCGACGGCATCGACATCCTCGTCGGACAGATCGGGGGCGATCTTGACCAGCACCGGCGCGGTGGTCTCGGCCAGAACCGCCGACAGGATCGGACGAAGCGACTCGATGGCCTGCAGGTCGCGCAGCCCGGGGGTATTGGGAGAGCTGACGTTGACCACCAGGTAGGCGGCCAGTGGAGCCAGCAACCGGGCGCTGGCCGCGTAGTCCTCGGCGGCCCGCTCGGGCGGGGTGGTCTTGGATTTGCCGATATTGACGCCGATCGGAACATCCGGGTGGTGGCGGGCCAGTCGCAGCGCCAGCTGACCGGCACCGTGGTTGTTGAAACCCATCCGGTTGAGCAGTGCCCGATCGTCGGGGAGCCGGAAGAGCCGCGGTAGGGGATTTCCCGGCTGAGGTTGCGCGGTGACCGTGCCGACCTCGGCGTAGCCGAATCCGAGTGCGCCCCAGCCGGTCAGGCCCAACCCGTCCTTGTCGAACCCGGCGGCCAGTCCGAGGGGCCCGGGGAAGCGGATGCCGAAGACGGTGCTTGCCAGGATCGGATCGTGCGGTGCCAGCGCCGCGCGAAGCGGTGCGCGGGTCGCACCGGTGGCGGTGGCGGCGCGCAGCGCGGCGAAGACCAGGGTGTGGATGCGTTCGGGCGGAGCCAGGAACAGGGCACGACGCACCGCGTCGTAGATCACAGGCCCGGCTGATCTGTCGGGTGCGCTCGGCCGGAGCGATCCTCTGATCGGGATTTCTTGCGCCGCAACAAGACCCGTCTGCTTCCGTCGGTGTACAGGCGTACCCGGGTCAGTTCCCAACCGCGGTACTCGGCCTCGATCGACAGCCTGGTCGACGCGCTGATCCGGGTCACCTCCGGCGGCAGCCGCAGCGGGATCCATTCGTAGTCCCCGGAGACGTCCCGGGAGAGTTCGACCTCCCAGGCCGCCGGCATCCGGCCGCGGTGCGCCGTGCTCACCGCGCCACTCCCGCGTCGCGGATCACCTGCACGCCGGCGCCGGACCCCGACACCACATAGAGGGTGTTGTTCGGGGCGTCGAATGCCAGGACGTCGGGTTGCTGCACGGTCGGATAACGCACCTTCTCCACGGGGATTCCGGTGGACAGATCGTAGCCAATCACGGTGTTGTCGGCGGTCGTCGAAACCCAGACCAGGGTCGGTGACCCGGCGACCCCGTAGGGCGACCCGTCCACCGGGTAGGCCTGGCGTTCGATCAGCGGATCGACGCCGAAGACCAGCAACTGCCCGCCGCGGGTGTCGGCGACCAGCACCCGGCCCGCCGGATCGGCGGTGATGGTGGTCGCGCCCAGGCCCGCGCGTAACGCCTGGCCGGGGGATCCGTCGGGATTGAGGGCCGTGACCGAGGTCTGCCCGCGGTCGAGGACGACGGCGGTGTCGCCCTCGGTGACGATCGCATCGACCCGCGCGAAGATATCGGCCTCGCGGGCGACGGTGAGGTCTTCGGTCAGCGTGTAGGCCACCCCGTCGGCGCTGCCGAGCACCATTCTGCCGTCGGCACGGCGGGCGATAGCGGTGAAATCGGTATCGGACTGCCCGCTGATCTCGGTCCGCGCCACCTCACCTCGGCCGACGTCGACGGTGAAGAACCCGCCCCGCGTCGAGGCGTAGACCGTGCCGCGGGCGTCGCCGGC
>LFFF01000028.1 GCA_001510415.1 Actinobacteria bacterium casp-actino6
TGCTCCTTTCGGTGCCTGGTGGTTTGTCCCGGCTGCGCCGCGAGGGGGGGTGCGGCGCAGCCGGGGGGCCTGACCCGGGTGTGCCGCCGCAAGGGGGGGAGGGAGCGGCGGCACACCCGGGCTAGGCCGGTCGGGCGGTCTGTGTGCGGCGGGCGGGCAGGGCCACCCCGAACGCCTCGGCGATCCGGTAGGACGATTCGGCGGCGGTGTGCAGGACTTCCGGTGCCGTCCCGGCCTGCAGGGCTCCGTCGAGCAGGCGGGCCAGTGAGTGCCCGTCGTGGTCGGCGAGCGCGGCCGCAAAGGCAACCCCGGCCAAGGTTCCATCGCCGCAGCTGTAGGCGCCGTACCCCAGCAGGCACAGCGCCTCAGCTCGATGGCGGGGCGGCAGGGCGCGGGCCAGGTGGAGCCACAGCCGCTGGGCTGCGGCGGCGCGGGTGGACAGTGCGGTGGCGAACAGCATGTCGCGCACCCGCACGTCGGTCAGCGGCGCAGCCAGTGCTGCGATCTGCTCGGGATCGAGGTTGCTGCGCCGGTCCTCCAGGCGGTCTATGGCCGTCAGGATCGCCTCCGTGGACCGGCGGGGGGAATCCTCGCCGTTGAGGTCGGCGGCATGGCGCGACAAAAGTGGAGCCACAGCGGCGGCGACGGCGGGATCGGGTTCGATGAGGGCAACCAGTTCGGCGCGGTCACGGAAGATGGGACGCCCGGCCAGCACGGCTGCCAGCGCCATCGGGGTGGCCTTGGGGTCGTCGATGATCCCCGACGCGCCGCATTCGTCCTGGATGCACTGCCAGGTGGCACCAGCAGCGATTTCGGGCACACTGACCGCTCCCTGCACGGTGATGCTGAGGCTCGTCATGGCGTCAGAAAGTGCAGCGATCAGGGGGCGCCGGTCGGTCTCGGTGGTGTCGATGATGACCGCCAGAACCGAATCGGCTTCCTGGCGAGCCGCCAAGTCCGCGAGCTGGTCGATGTCCTCGGTGATCGTGGAGCTCAGGTCCACACGCATTGTTGCGCCGAGGCGACCGCCGGCGACGGTGGCGATCACGAGAGACTGTTGCGGGCAGAAGCCGAGGATCGCCGGGATTTGAGCAACGAGTTCCTGCGGAGAGGTGATGGTGAAGTCCTGCATGGTGTCCTCCTGGGAGGTTGTGGACCGGACCTCGCGGGCCTGGCCGGATATGGCGCGAACCTTGCGATCCGCTGTTCTGAGTGTAGCGGTTCCCTCCGACAAAACGCGGCATGGAACCCTTTCCTGGAGTGCCTTTCTCGCCGCTAGTGGTCGGTTAGGGGCGCAAGGCTGGCCGGCAGGGTCGACCAGGGCCGGCTGCTACCGAGGCGCCGGCGGACGCATCGGCGGCCAACCGTGATCACGGTGCCGCAGCGATCGCCCTGCAGGAACGGGCCGGTCGCCGGGTCGGTGGCGATACGTTGGCCGGAGGCGAACTCCTGTGCGGTCCGCCCGTAGCAGTGAGTGTTACGCATCAGGTTGTCCCCCAGCTGTTTTGGAATCAAGGAGCCCCGCCTTGCGGGCGCGGTTGACGTAAGTGCCAGCTGAACGGGCGGGCACGCCCAGCACCGCAGCGACCGCGGCGTGCCGATTGCGGGGGCCGGCGGCACGGTAGGCCTCGGCGACTTGTCCCAGCAACGCCCGGTCGATGACGGGGCGCCGCTTGGTGGGCGCGGTCAGATCGGCGGTGAGGGCGCCGGACCGGTGGTTGTTGTAGTCGCCGGCGCTTCGGAACCACTCCCCGCAGCAGCACAGCACCACGGTGCCGGTCTGGTCGGCGATCAAGTCGACGAGTTCATGGCGGGAGGCGGCGGCCAGGGCCGCCGCCACCGTGGTAGCGCGCTGCCTGCCGGGGCTCATGAGAATCCCGCCAGGTGGTCGGCGAACAACGCGGAAGCATGCTCGATGGCGGCGTCCTCGGCCGCGGCAGCATCAGCCTCGTCGGCGAGAAAGCCAATCCATTCGCTGACTTCCCGAATCTGAACGGCCAGCAGTTCTTTTCGCTCGGGATCGGCGGTGCAGAACGACTCGGCCTTGAGGCCAGCCAGCACGGCGGCAGCCTGATCGGCGTCGAGCATCTCGACGTAGTAATCGTCTCCGTCGATAAAATAGAGATTCGACATGCGTGCCTCCTGGGAGGTCGGGGACCGGGCCGCGCGGGCCTGGCCGGTTGGGGTGAACGCCTCGCGTGCGTTCTAGCGCCAAGTCTAAGTGCAGGGTGTGACAGAAATTTCGGCAGACGGGCGTCCCCCGCAGGGACGAGCTAGCCCGGCCACCCCGGAATCACTTTGACCGGAATACCGATCTCATTCCACAACGCCACGATCACCGGATTGTCGTCACACGCGTGGACAATCGAGAAGTTGCGCGATAACGCGTCGTAGATCTCCCGCTTGACGTGGAAATCGGGGCGGAAGTCCCGATCCGCCCGCATGACCAAATCTGTTACGGGGCGGGTCAAGTGCGTATCCAGCCACGTCTGGGTTACGGACCGCCAGTGTTCCATCCTCGCCGTCACAATCAGGATTCGGTGGCCGGCGTCGGACATCTCCTCAACCCAGGTGACGGCATCGGCATTCGGCGGACACTCCGCCGAGCTCGAGTGAAATGCGTCGAAGTCCCGCTTGGGGCCTGTGACGAAGTGGCGAATACTGCTGACATTGACCAAAGTTCCGTCCATATCGCAGATGACAGCGCTGGGCTTCATGACGGTCACGCTCCTTCCTTGGAAGCAAACCTCTACTCGGTACCGGTTCCGGTTGACACCCTCATGCTGCGAGCGAGTTCAACAAGGTGTAGGCCAGTGCCTCGTATTGGGGGCGTTGCAGATCGGCCGGCTTTCCGTCGGGTCCGACGCCGAGCAGGATGATGTCCCCGCACGGGATGGGTACTGACTCCGGCGCGTGGCCGGCGACGGTAAGCAGCAGGCTGACCGCCGACATGTTCGGCTCTCTCCACACGCACGCGTGCGTGGTGTCGAACCACAGGGCGATGTTGTGCCGCAGGTCCTGGGACTGCACGTGGGTGCCGCCGATCTCGGCGGCGAGGTGGGCGGGGTCGACGTCGATCTTTTGCAACCAGCCGGTAGCGGTGATCTTCAGCGCTTTCATCGCTGTCCCCCCCGTTCAGGCTGCGGGCCGGTCGGCGCGGATGATCCAGTGGTCGCCCTGGGCGCGGAAGCGCAGCACCGCACCCAGCGGGTAGGCGGCGGCGATGCTGGCCATCTCCTGCCACAGCGCGTGGGTGTCCTCGGCGTCCATCAGCCCGCCCCACGCCTTCTGCGTGTAGGCGTTCATCATCGCGTCGATGTCGTCGGCGCTGAGGTCGGCTTCGGCGACGGTAGCGGTGGTGGTGGGCGCGTGGCTGACCAGTCCGATGACGGCGGAACCGCAGCCGCACGAGGAGTTATCGCAGACGATGGCCGGCATGACACAGATTTCGCCGGCGGTGGCGCGGCTGAAGTCGTCGTGTTCACGGGTGGGCGGGTTGGTCACGGCGGTGAGGACCTTGATCTTCATATGGTTCTTCCCTACTTAGTTGGGGGTCGGGCCTCGCGGACTCGACCGGATGGGGTGCTGCGGTGTGCACGTTACCGGCGTTGGGGGACAACTCGGGCGGACGGCCCGCGGGCTAGTCCAGTGCCGCTAATTCGCGTTGGTAGGCAACCCAGTCGCGGTAGCCGCGCAGTTCGTCGCCGTTGGAGACCTCATAGCGCCAGTCCCCCATCGGGTATTCGGGATCGTCCTGCCACGGCGCCGGCAGGGTGTCCGCGTGGGCAGGCTGGCTGTCGCTGATGATGCGCCAGCCGCCGACCTCGAGGATCTCCTGGTGGTTACCGGTCAGTTCGATCAGCTCATCGCCCAAGCCGTCCGGGTCGGAGTCGATCAGGCCGCTGAACACTGCCATCAGGGCGGTGTCGTCCATACCGGCCAGCTCGGCGGCGGCGGGGCTGAACCGGCCGAGCAGGTCGACCAGCCCGTCGCGGGACAGCAGTGCGTAGGGCTGCACGGTCTCGGTGCGCGACACGGTGAACTGGGCGGCGCAGTCAGTCATCGCTCCCCTCCCCCTCGTCCTCGTCCTCGTCCTCGTCCTCGTCCTCGTCCTCGTCGAAGAATTCGCCGTCGTTGCCCAGCGCGACGAGTTCGTCGGGGACCTGTTCGGCTGCAACGGGTTCGGTGACTCTGTCGGTTTCCCATCCGACCGCTTCGCCTTCCCGTATCTCGTAGAGCACGTCTTCGATGTCGTGGTCGGTCAGCCGGTTGTCGGCGCGATGCAGAACAGTGACGGTGACGGTCGTTTTGACGATGCCGCGCCGGCCGCGGTTGACCGTGGCGCTCATGCCAGCGCCTCGGCGATGGCGCGGCGACCGGCGGCGGCGCGGTTGCGTTTACCCGGCAACTTCTCGGCACGGCCCAGGTTGGTGCTGCGGGTCGTGCGCTGGGCCGGGGAGCGACCGTTTTCGGTGCGGGCGCGGCGGCGGCGCTGTTCGTCCTGCCAGAGGGTCAGGTCCAGGCCGGTGAGCTTGCGTGCCATGCGGTCCTCCTTCGGTCGGTGACCGGGCCTCGCGGACCCGGCCGGTTACGTGGCACCTGCGGCGCCGGTACTGCAAATTTTACGGGTTGGCACCGACAAGAATTGCGGCGTCGCGGCACGCCTTGTGGTCCTGTCCGACTACGGCCACCATGGTCGGGACTCCTTGAGGCGTTCGGCCAATTCGCTTCTGTGGCGGCGGCTCTCGCGTAGCCGGCTGCCCCGACCTGTCATCGCCAGGACGCTGGCCACCATGCCGTGCTGGCAATCGGCGTGGGCGTCGAAGGCCTGCGGGTCTTGGTTGGTGGCGCAGCCGGGCTCGTAGCGGCCCGATGGGTCGCGCAGCACGATGACCGGGCGTCGGCGGATTTTCCCAGCCAGCGTGCGGTTGATGTCGAAGTCCTCGGCGGCCCCATTGCCGAGCGATGCCGGGGCGACGGGGGCGGCCAGCCACACGCCGGGGGCCGCACCACACTCGATGAGGACGACGGCCCGCCGTGCGGGGGCTTCCTCGATGGTGGTGCGGATTTGTTTGATGTCCACATAGGACTGCGGCTCACAACTCATGGGGCACTTCCCTTTTTTCGTTCGGTGACCGGGCCGCGCGGGCCTAGCCGGATGTGGACGCTTTCGCGCTGTGACGCAATCGTATCGGGGCCCGCCGACATGAATGTCAGCGCCGGCGGCGGTTACCGGCTGGCCGGCGGTGTGAGTTTGGCCGGCCACCGCGTCGCAGCGTTCCAGCGGATCCCGTCGAGCACGGCGCTGTTCAGGTCGGCCCCGGTGAGGTCGGCCCCGCACAGGTCCGCCCCGGCCAGGTTCGCGCCGTCCAGCCAGGCCTCGTTCAAGTCAGCATCGCACAGGTCAGCGCCGGCCAGCTCGGCCCGCGACATCCGGGCTCCTGCCAGGCGGGCCCCGGCCAGTCGGGCGTCACGCAGGTTGATGCCGAACATCCATGCCAGCTTCGCCGACGACAGGGACGCCCCGTGCAACTGGAGTCCGTCCAGGCGGGACTGGTCGAGGATGCTGGTCCGCAGATCGGCGGCCTCCCCGAAATCGGCCCCTCGCAAATCCGCGCCGGTCAGATCGGCACGCCAGATCCCTTTGCCGAACTCTGCGCCACGTAGATCGGCGCGGGTCATATCGGCGTCGGACAGATCTGCCCCGACCAGATTCGCACCGCGCAGATCGGCGTCTTCCAGTACGGCACCGGCCAGGTTGGCCTCACGTAGCCGCACGCCGACAGCTTTGGCTTGCGACAGCTTGGCGCGGCCCAGGTTGGTGTCCGACAGGTCCGCCCCGCACAGGTCCGCGGCGGACAGGTCGGCGCCGGACAGATCAGCGCCGGCGAACAGGTCGCTGCCCGCCAGTTGGGCTTTCGCCAAGGGCAGCGCGGCCTCGCAACCCCATTCGTAGCGGATCGCCCTAATCGCAACCATCGCCGCCTGGTGGGGTGAGTCGGGCCGGCCTCGGCGGGGCTGCAGCGCGGCGCACAGAATGCGGGTGGCTTCCGCCCGCTTGTCTGGCATCACCGTCGCGGCGTCAAACAGGGCGAAAGGGGTATCGGTGGTGGGGCCGATCGCCATCGCGGCGGCGGCCATCATGTACCGCTCATCGGGATCATCCGACATCGGCTGCTCGACCTCGTCCTCGGGCATCACGACCCCTTCGTCGGGAATAGGTCGGTAGCGGGCGTGCTGGTCGCAGTGACTGAACCCGAAGGGACGGCCCTTGATCCGAAACTCCCTGCCGCAATTCGAACAACTCACCGCCGACATGTCTCCCCCTTTTGACCAGAATTGTCCGTCACTTCCCTACCTGAGACTGCCGTTTAGAAGGCCGCGGTGGCGAGCATGTCGGCCAAAACAGCGTGCGCCTGCTCCACGTCCTCGCCTTCGGCGGCACTGAGCACCGCATCGGTCTGGTCATCGACCAGCAACGATAGGTGGCTGCGATGCCGGGACAGCATCACGCACGCCCGCCCCGGCTTGACCGAAAACTCATCAGCGATCCGCTTGCCTGCCAGCGGGTGGACCGCCACCACGGCGGCGCGCTCCAGGCCTTGCAACGCGTCGGCGGTGCCGACCAGGACACCGGGATATTGCGAGAGCATGGCGCGCACGGCGGCGGCCTGCGGGACGTGAGGCACCACGACCGCCACATCGTCTTCGGTGAGGGGGCGTGTCCCTGACTCGGTGGTCAGGTCGGTGTCGTCGATGAGTTCATGCACACGCTCTACGGCCGCGCGGATCAACGCGGCGTCGGTGGCCCCGTTAGCGATCCGCAGCGTGCGGTGGGTCAACTCGGGCAGTTCGTGGCCGCGTTTGCTCAGGTGTTCTGCCGGTCGGCGGGAGGTGAACGGCAGTTGCGGATAGAAGCGGCCTTGCACCATCGCAGTGGTTTCCGGACCAAGCCGCCAGGTGTATTGCAGGGCAACAGTGTTGACGATGGTGGGGTGGGCGGCTTGCAGCGCGAACGGGGCCGGAATGTGCGGGCCGGTCGGCGAGGACGCCCACCGGGAGGTGTCTCCGGTGATTACCGGGTCGATCTGGCCGGGGTCGCCGACACACACGATCTGGGCCGCCATCGACCCCAGCGCACCGACGTCTGCATACGTCGCTTGATATGCCTCATCGACGATCAAAACGTCGGCTCGAAGTTTTTCTGGCTCGGAGAAGAGCCATTTCGATTTCGTGGCAACACGGATCATACCGCCGGTATCGGGCCACATCTTCATGCCGTTGCCGACAATCGGGCAGCCACCGGTGTCCGGCGCCACATCCGAACGACCCCAGAGCAGGCCGACCTTCGTGTGGTCGCACACCGCCGAAAGCCGACGGGCAATGTCAATTGCCTGGGCGCGGGTCTGCGCTGCGATGCCCACCCGAAGGCCGGCGCGGTGCGACAGCGCGGCTGCCAACAGCGTTGTGAGCCTTGTCTTCCCGCTTCCTGGCGGGCTGGGCACGATGGTGACGGCATCTCCACTCCAGACCGACATCAGGACCTCGGCGGTGATCGGATCATTCAGCAGTTCCACACCAGGCCACGATGGCGCGGCGGGGGCGGCCTTGGGTGCGGGCGTGACAGCAGGCAACGCCGGTGGGGTCGCGCCGTCGCCAGTGAGAGCGGTGTTGCGAGGCTTGATGATTCGCATATTCACTGCCCACCTTTCGGTGTTGTGTGACTGGGTGACGCGCACTCAGCCGTATCGTCAACCCCATGACCGGGGTTCTGTCGGTAACCCTAACAGCGGGCACCGACAGGATCGCGTGCCGGCGACACATGGCCGCCGGCCGCATGTCCGTCTATTCGGTTTCAGCGGCCGCGCAGAGGACATCGAGGGGCACATCGCGGCGGCGTACGCCGGGGGTTTTGCCCGCAGCGATCCACGAGTCGCCCTTGAACAGCAACCGGCGGTATCGGCTGCGCCCCATGATCACGGTGCGCGGATTGGGTGGGGCGGGCATCAGGGTGACCCAATGGCCGGGCATGGGCCGCTGTGCGTAGGGCACCCGCGAGACGGTCAGTTGCAGGGCACCGTTGTGGGCCTCGGCTTTCTGAATGTCGCCGTGGAACAACGTCGCTTTGTCGTAGGAGTCGACGCCGTTGCTCCAGCCGACCACATCGGAGCCGGGACGCAGCCGCGAGTCCATGCGTGGGCATCGGATGGTGAAGATGGCGCGATTGGCGAAGACGACCTCCCCGCCGGTCACATGGCCGGTATGCACCGCACGGTGCCGCCACAGCCGATCTGAGCGCAGCGCAGCGTCCCAAAGGTCGGCGGTGTCACACCGCACTCGGAGACCCATCGCCGCCACTGGGGCGGGTTCGGGACGGGTCCAGTCCCATCCCTTGGCGAAGCGTTCAGAGGCTGCCCGGTAGCTGTAGGCGTCGTCCTCGCGGATCGAGGCCATCATCGCCAGCTCGTCGCCTTCGGAAATCCGTGCCGCCCACACCGCCAGCCCCGCGATGCTGTCCCCGGCGGTGAACACGTCGTTGCGCCAGTAGGCGGCGTTGCGTTCCCGGCTGGGAATGGTGCCGGTGATGTAGCGCTGGCGGCTGTGGGCCAGCAGGTTGACGACCGCGTTGGTTCCGGGATACCCGTCCCGGTCGATCCACCACCCGACCACTGCCGAGGCGGCGCGCACGGTGTCGTCGTCGTGACGTGACGCCGAGCGGGCGATCTGCCCGAGCGCGGCCAGGGTGGTGCCGTCCGGGGTGATCAGTTGTGCCGGTGGGCGTTGCGGGTCCATGACGGCCCCCGCGGCGGCAAGCGCCCGCAGTGCGGCAACCCCGCCAGCGGTGGAGGGCTTGCCGCCCAGGCGGCAGACGGTGGCTTTGACCTTGCCGCTGGCGTCCTGGCGGGCGTCGACGAAGATCGCCTCGGGGCTGACGGTGAACAGCGCGGCAGCGACTTGCAGCACCGGCTTGCCGGTCTTGGCCGCGTACAACCGGCGGGCCAGATCGAAGAACTCGACGGTCATTTCGCGGGTCCGCCCGGGGTGATTTTGGCCGCCCTGCGGGCCACGTCCCAGCCGTGGCGCAGCGCGTGGGCTGCGGAGCCTTCGGCGGGTTCATCGGCGCCGGTCACATCAGTCGGGGTCAGCCCGGTGCCGGCCAGGACCTGCGCGGCATAGGCGTTCAATGCTTCTTCAGCCATGTTTTACCACCTGTCATTCGGTGACCACATCACGCGGATCTGGCCGTATGGGGCACGGCCTCGGTGGGCCGCGCTACATCAGTAGCGTAGCGCGACCCACCGACAGGTTTGCGCCGTCAGCTTCCCGCCCCGCTGGGGACGGTCACCGTCAGCGCCCAATCCGGTGTGCCCGCAGCGGCGCGTTCGTCGTCGCCGATGATCACGCACACCAGGCGGGCCTTGGTGGGCTTGTCCGGCCAAGGCGTCCAGCCGTCCGAAAGGATCAGGCATACGTGACTTTCCGGCCGCAAGGCCTCGGCGGCGGCAATACCGACGCGCATGTCGGTGCCCCCTCCCCCGGTCAGCACCACATCCTCAACCCGACTGACCCGCTGGGGTGCGCCCGTTTCGGCATCGCAGGTGAACACGGTGACCCGATCACCGTTGACGCCCGCCGACTTGAGCACCCCGCGAATCTCCGACAATGCCGCCGACAGATCGGCACGGCTCATCGAACCGGAGGTGTCCACCACTATCGACACACGGATACGCGGGCCGCGCATGGTCGGGAAGATCAGCCCGCCGCCGCTGCGCCGCGACGGCTTCTTGTAGCTGAACTGCACCCGCCCGGCTGCATCGCACACTGCGCGGCGAACGATGGAGCGCAGCACCCGATTCCAGGCGATCTTCGGCGGGGCCAAAACCTCGTCGGCCCAACGCTGCATCCCTGCGGGGACGGTGCCCCGACTCTTGCTGGCTGCGTCCCGCACTTCCTCGGCGATACGCCGGCGGATCATCCCGCCGGTCGCCGCGTCGATCCCGGGCCGCCCGTTGACTTCCTGGGCGGCGGGCAACTCACCGGGAACCGGAGCAGTCCCAGCACCCGAACCGCAGCCGGGGCCGTCATCGTCGTGCCCGGACCCAGGCGAAGCCGGACCCGACTGGTTACCGCCCTGCGGCGCAGAAGCCCCACCGGGGTTGCCGCCCTGCCCGCCACCGGAGCCGCCGGACCCGCCAGCCTGGTTGGGCTTGTTGGGCTGCTGCGGGGTCGTCGCGGCCAGGTGCGCGTAGTAGCTCTCGGCCACATCGTGCGGCAGGCACCCCAGCGCCTGCGGGGTCACCACCCCCTCCGGCAGCGGCACCCCGGCATCCAACAGATCGTCGTTGATTTCGGCGTCGCCGGCCAGGTTCCACAACGAGTGGTCGTAGGGCTGCGGCAACGCGGCGGCACGGTCGGCGTGCACCCGAAGCAGATGCCCCAATTCGTGTAACAGCGCGGCTGAACATTCCATCGGGGACCACGCGTCGTCCCCAATCAGCAACGCCGGATCAATATAGAGCCGCCAGAATTTGTCGACCGCCCACGTCCCATAGCCGGGAGCCGCCACCGGCATCAGCGAGAACAACCCTGATGCGTAGTAGGGGCAGGCATGGTAGGCCGCCAGCCGCACCGTCCGAAACGCCTCCTGCTCAACGTCGTTGAGCTGGCGAACACCGTTCATCGTGGCTGTGCTCATGCCGCGTCCTCTCCGAGCAGACCGGCGGCGCGCAACATCGGCTCGAATTTCCGCATCTCCACCGGGATTCGGGTCGAGGCGGGCCGGAACGTCGCCAGGGTGCGGGCAGCGGCGGCTGCCATGTCTGCCACCCCCGCATCAGCGGCGGCTCCCAGCGGCTTCCACGCCGCCCGGAACGCCTCGACGGTGCCCCGCTCAGCGGCGAGGGTCACCACACCGTTGAGCACGGCCCACACGCGATCCTGGCGCTCTCTGGCCCAGTCCACCATCGACGGGTCGGCGGTCACCGCCGCCGGGTCGGGCAGATCGGCGTGCTCCAACCAGGAAATGAACTCCAGCCCGACGCCTTCGCCCACCAGACCAAAGACCACCGTTTCGATAGCGGCCAGGTCGTCGGCTCGCAGATAGGCCAGCACGTCGGCCAGCATCGTCCAGGTGCGCCGCGAGGGCCACGCACCGCCGCGTTCCTCCGGGTTGTCGGGCATCTTGTCCAACGCATCCGGGCGATGGTTAATGAAGCCCATCACCGACGACAGCGTGTGGCTGCGCCGCTGATCGCTTGCGACCACGGCGCGGGTCGCCGGGGTGGCCTTCCACCGGGCGGCGGTGCCGGTCAGCCAATCCTGCACGGACGGGCTGTAGGTGATGTGGCAGAACCGATTTGCCATCGGCGGGGACAGGTCGTAACCGCCCGCGGCCTGATCCGGCGGGTTCGCACCGGCCACTACACGCACACCGTCGGGCAGGGCGAGATCGCCCACCACCCGATCCAGGGCGACGGTCAGCATCGGTCCCTGCACCGATTCTGGAACCGTGGTCAACTCATCCAAAAAAACATATCCAACACCTGCGGAGGCAAGGCGCTTGGCCCACGACGGTGCCTCGCGGCACACGCCACTGCCGTCCGCGGCCAGGTACGGCTGGCCCCCGATTTCGGCTGGCTCGTACTGGCTTCCCAGTACGACTTCGCACGGAACCGCCTGTGCGGCAGCCAATCCGCGGATCAGGCTGGTCTTGCCCTGGCCGGGGCCGCTGATCAGCAGTGCCGGCACGTGTGCCATTCCGCAGGCGTCGATCACGGTGATCGTGGTATCCAGATCGGACATGAGGTGTTCCCCTCTCGTTGGGTGACCGGGCCTCGCGGGCCTGGCCGGTTGTGGTGTGCCGGTCTGTTTCCCCGGCACGTCAGTGACGCTATCTCATGCCACCGACAAAACTGGGTGACCCTCTCAGGCCAGGGTGTATCCCGCCTCGGCAAGCGCTTCGGCGACGGTGGTGTTGAATCCCCCACCGGGCAGATCCATCCAGTCGATCTGGTCGCCGCGCACCCCGAAAATCAGGGTCTCGAAGCCGCGCTCGACGGTCCCATTGAAACGGACACGGGGCACGCCGGAAGCCGTGGAAACCGCCACGGTGGTGAAGCCGCCCAAGGCCGGCTCCACCTGGAACAGGGAGGCCTCGCCAGTCCAGGCGACGGCCTGGTCGCCGTCGCGCACGACGCCCTTCGCCGATCCGACGAAGCGGGCGATTCCGGTAGCGGTAGCAGTCGACATAACGGCCTCCTGGGAGGTAGGTGACCGGACCTCGCGGGCCTGGCCGATTCGGTGGCAGGTCGCGCCTGCCGTGTTGAGTACCAGTATAAGACAACCCGCCGACAAGTTTCGCCAAACGGTTGCCCCCGCAGTTGTGGATTCCGTTGCCCGACAGTCGTTATGGGCCTGCACGGCAGGGCACGGCATCTCTTTCGTCGCGCACGGTTTACCAGCGGAAATAGCATGTCCCCGCCAGTGGCGCCGCGCATTGAGGCGTGCACGCGCGGGCCTCCTGCAACCCCGGGACCTGCGGCGTGCAGTTGGGCGGCCAGATCGTCGCGCTCGCCGTCCTCGCGGCACGACATGGCGTATTCGCGGCACATTTCGTCGGGGCTTCTTGTCAGTCGCGCATGCGAGCATCGCCCTATGCACATGGATCAGGAACACATTCATCCGCGCCCTGCGGGGCCGGAAACGCCGGCGGTCTTCGCATGGTGCGGGCTGGCCGGCCTCGCGGGCATTATCGGTATTGCCGCCGATCGTTTCTTCAACCAGGGTTGGGCGGGTTGGACGGGCGCGGTATTGCTGTTAGGCGCCGGCGTGGTGGGCATCGCTAACGGCTGGTATGCGGGCACAAAGACACCGCCGGAGACCCGGTTCGGCGTCGCCGACCGCATCGCCCGTGGCCTGGTTGGCACCCATATCGGCACCTCCGCGGGAGTGGTCACCGTCGTCGATGACTCGATGATGGGCGGCGACGGCCGCCGCCGCACCGTCAAAGCGGTCGACGGCCAGGGGCGCCTCGGGATGCTGTTCGTCGAACTCGACCGCAATGGCCATGTCGTGGCCGCAGCGCTGCCCGGCGGGCCCTGGTCCCCCGCCTCGGCAATGCCAGCGTGGCACTGAGCCTGATCTGCGAGACAGAACACGACGTGCGTGCCGAGTCATGGGTGCGCGCCAAGCCACAACAACTCTTGCGTTGTGCAATGTTTACCAGCGGAAATAGCATGTCCCCGCCGGGTGCGCGTTTAGACGTGCACGCGCGCCGCAGTGACCCCGGGGCCGGATCGCGGCGGGCATTGAGTTTGATCACCCACCGCGCGGCGGACGCCTCGTCTGCAGTAGCCGCGGTCAGGAATTGCGGTAGGTGGTTTCCCAGGTGAAGGGCTCGCCGGTGACGCACGCCTTTTTGACCCGATTCAGGTTCGGTGTGTGGATCGCGTCGTCAAAGTCGTCGGGATCGACGTCGATGGCCTGGAGAATGGTGTAGAGCTCGGCGTCGCTGATCTCGCCTTTGCGGTGCAACACAATTGCCCCGATGAGGCCTTCCATCATTGCGCGATGCTCGGGCTGATACTTGCTGAACTCTGCGCCGGCCCACGACATGGGCTCCGCCTTCGCGCGTTGGAGCCGCCCCAGTGCTGCATCGACGTTCGGCAGGAAGCGCCTGATCCATGTCGCCTCTTCCTCGGAGAGGTCGGGGCGGTCCTGGGCTTCCAGCGCGGCTTCCTTCCACCGCATGAGCATCAGGTAGACCTTTTTCCGGTTGGCGAACGATAAGGCCCGCCAAAAGGTCCGCCAGGCCGCCATGTACCGCGGGTCGTTGGGCTCCATCGGATTGAGGTGGGAGCGCACGACCAAGTCGACCGGGGGTGCCCCCGGGTTGCCGAAGGTCACCCCACCCACCCACTTGGGGGTGAGTCGGCCCTCGGGGAACTTCACCGGGTCAGCCGGCGGTAGCCATGGGGCTTCCGGTGTGTATACGAGTTCACCCTCGGGCAACGTGCTCATCTCCTTCTTCTGTGAGGTAGGCGGGCGGCAGCCCCCGGGAAGGCGGGGATACCGGCGCCGGGGCCAGGCCAAATGGCATGTCCCCCCGATTTGTTGCAGTCGTCATCGGACGGCCCCTGCCAAGCCGGCGAGCAGGCCGAGGAGAAACGCCAGCACCATCAGCGCGGTCACCATCGCCGACTCCACGCATACCCGGCCGCGAGACGGCGGCTCGGCCGTTTCCGCGGCCAACTCGGCCCAATCCCGGCGGGCGCGCTGCAAGGTGGGCAGATCGTCGGGCATGGTCGACAGCGCCGATTGGACCCATCTCCAGCGGATGCCGAAGGCGAACATCGCGGCGGCGATCTCGGCGCGCAGGGCGTCCTCGGCGCCGTATTTCGGGCCTGTGTCCGCAGTGAGTTCTTGGGATTGGCTGCGGGGGTGAAGCAGTTCGGCCACGACGGGGCCGGGTAGGCCGGCGCGGGAGCCGATTTCCTCTTCGGTCAAGAGCATGTGGTGTGTCCTGTCTCATGTGGACCGGGCGACACGCACCCGGCCGGTTGTGTTGTTGTGCGCCCCACTCCGACGCGGTGGTGTGGGGCGCTGGGATGACTGTAGCGATGTCGCCGGCTCGAGCGGGGCTTAAGTCGGCTGTGTCGGGCAGGCCGTTGTGGTTAGGCGTGCTCCTTTCAGTGGGTGAGGGCGGCGGTGGCCTGGGCGTACTTACGTTGCAGGCGTTGGCGAACTTCCGGGGCCAGCAGTGCTTGGCGGCTGGGGTCGTTGTTGTCGGCGATGTCGGCGAGTTTGACTGCTAGCGCGATCGGGTTGTTGCGGATGCGCGCGTAGTAGTCCGCCAAGGGTCCGCCGGTCTTGGTGAGTAAGACCACCGCCTCGATCACCGTGGCCGGGATTCCGGCCGCGGCCAGCTCGTCTTCGGTGGCGGCGGTGTCCTCCAGGACGTCATGCAACAGACCTGCCGCGATCGCCTCCGAGTCGAGATGGCTGACACGGTCGGCCACCCGCAGGATGTGGCCGATGTAGGGCGCGCCGGCTTTGTCGACCTGGCCGGCGTGGTGGCGCTCGGCCAGCCGGCGGGCGGTGCTGACTAGATCAGTTTCGGTCATGGTTCCTCCTCGATGGCGATGGGCGTTGATGGACTTTCAGCCGATGCCTAGCCGCAGCGCATCGGCGAACCGGCCCGCAATCTCCGGTCCTGCACCGACGTCATCCAACGGCCCGAGGGTCGGCGGGCGCTCAGGATGCCGCTTGATGAACGCCACCCGGGTGATGGCGGTGGCGTCATCGACTCCGGTCAGGACCAGCACCTCGCGGCGGTCTGGCTGCTCGGACGGCCGCACCGTGGTGGCGCCCGGGGTTTCGGTGGGGCGGGCCACCATCCAAGCGGAGGTGAGCAGGGCGGCATCGGTGGCCTTGTTCATCTTCAGCATGTCGGCGATCGCCGCGGCGATGTCGTCTTTGCGGCCGGCGATCATCGGCACCGCCACGACGTGCATCACCCCGGCCGGGGTGTGGAAGAACAGCACTGGCGCCCAGTCGTCCTCCGGGGAGGTGAATCGCTTCCGCGCCATGGTGACCGCCGCGGTGTAGGCGAAGTCCACCAACTCGGCCGCTGGCGAGGTTTCCCGGTTCGTCTGCTGCCGCATGGTTTAGGCCCCCACTCCGGCGCGGCTGCCGGCGAGGGCCTCCTGGAAGCGGTTGGCCATCCGCGTCGACGCCGGGCGCAGATGCCGCTCGATGTCGCGGCTGGAGAAGATGACCACCGAGGTGCGCGAGGGCAGGTAGCCATCTTCTCCGGTGCGGCTGTACACCCACTGCATGGCCGCTCCCTGCGGGTAAACGGTAGACACCTGATACAGGTCCGTTCCCCGCGCGGTGGTGTGCTGGACGAGCAGGCCCGTCCGTAACTCGTTGGGTTCCATGTGTATTGCTCTTTTCGTTGGTGACCGGGCCGCGCGGGCCTGGCCGGATGTGGTGTCGGATCTGTTGTCCCGACAGCCTCAAGTCTAGAGATGCCCACCGACAACTACTCGGGCGCTCTATCCCTCCGAGACGGCGATCTCGACGATTTCTTTGACCTCGCAGCGGATGGAGGCCGATCCCCACTCCGACACCTCGCCGTTCAGCTCGTACATCTCCAGCAGTTCACCCAGTTTGTCCTTGAGTGCTTGCTGGTCGCCGTCGGCGAGCAGTTGGAGAAAGTCTGCGGCGTCCTCACCGCTCAGTTGCAGCGGCCTGACGCCGGTCCATCCGCCGACGCCGTTCGGAACGATCGTGGAGGAAACGCTCTCTGACTAGGGCCGATGACACGTCCCTTGGTATGGCGGGCCGCCGGACATCAGTGGTTGGCGGCGTCTCGCAGGAAGCGGCGCCAGGCGAGGGCGGCGGGTGCACCGGCGGCATCGGGGGGCGCGGGTTCGCCGGCGGCGATCCAGGCCTGGTGTTCGGGATCCCACTTCCACGGTTTTTCCCAGTATTCGTCTTCATTGGCGGGCATGAGGTCGGCGGCGCGCAGGATGCAGGCGAAGTCGAAGACGGGCAGGCTGAAGTCGCTCCAGACCCAGCCGCCGGCGGGCAGCTCGTCATGGCGGGGCGGCGGCCAGTGCGCGGTCATGGCGTCCTCTCTCCGGCGGGCGATGCATTGATCTTCGCCTATCGGAGTGGTGTCACGCCATGGTGACACCGCACCATTTGCGGGGAACTCGATTGGATCGCGGTAGCAAATTCGGCAGCGGCGGCATTTCAGTTATATACTGCGATTAGGGAGAGGGCCTCAGTAAGGGTTCCCCGCCGAATAGTTATCGGCCCTTGCCATATTCGCAAAACGTGAAAGATGCAGCTGGTGGGCTAGGGTGATCGTCCGTGTCGGCCCGTTGCGGTGTTTTCCGACAATGAGGTCAACTTCTCCCCCGCGTGGACTGTCGTAGTCGATTGCGTCGGGCCTGTGTAGCAAAAGCACAACGTCGCTATCTTGTTCGACGGCACCGGATTCGCGTAAATCGGAAATCATCGGCTTTTTGTCGACCCGCTGCTCTGGGCCGCGGTTGAGCTGGCTGAGCGCGACGACCGGCACCTTCAACTCCTTCGCCAGCAGTTTGATGTTGCGCGAGATCTCCGAGACCTCCTGCTGGCGGCTCTCAACCTTCTTGCCCGACGTCATCAACTGCATGTAGTCGATGACGATGAGCTTGAGGTCTTGCTGCTGGGCCAGGCGGCGGGCTTTGGCCCGGATCTCGGTCATGGTCAGGTTCGGTGAGTCGTCGATGAACAGCGGGGCCTCGCTGATGCGCGAGACGATGGAAGCCAGTTTTGTCCAGTCGCCGTCAGCCATGCGGCCGGCGCGCATGTCGCCCAGTTTGATGCTGGCTTCCGCGGAGAGCAGACGCATCACGATCTCGGACTTGCTCATCTCCAGGGAGAAGATGATCGAGGCCTGGTTGTTCTTCAGCGATGCCGACCGCATGAAATCCAGCGCCAGTGTGGAGTTATGGGTGGGCACCATGCCCCGCCCGGCCAGGTACAGGTGGTCGGGGTTGTCGACCTGAACGCAGCGCACCGGCACCGAATGGCGGGCGCGGACAGCGGTGACCTTGCGCTCCCCGGCCAGGATGCGGATCGGCTCACCAGGCCAGTCGCGGGCGGGAATGTAGCCCAGGGTGGCCAGCAGGTCCAGGACCAGGGTGCGGTGCTCGGAGCGGGCCCACTCGCCGGGGATGGTGAACGCATCACCGGCACCGCCGAGGACTGTGGCGGTTTCGATCACCCCGCGCAGCATCTCGACACGTTGGGCGAGCGAGCCGCGCAGGTAGCGCCAAGCCGCAGGCTCGAAGTCGCCGCGGTGGGGATCGCCCCCGGCCAGCCGCCGCCCCACCTGGTAGGGCGAGATCGGAATGCCTGTGGCCGCAGGCATTTCGACGGGTTCGGGTCGCACGATCGCCATGCCGGCTAGCAACTGCGCGGTGATCAATACCCCGTCGCGGGTGGGCCACTGGTGTTGTTCGTCGGCGGTGATGATGGTGCCATCGGAGAATTCGACGTCGTAGCAGGGCCGGCCGTAGAGCACGGCGGTGGCGGCAACGACGGTGGTGGGTGCGCCGTCTGCGCCGAGAAGTTGGTCACCGACCTCGATATCGCCCATGCGGGTCCAACCGGTCGGTGTCGGCAGGCTGGTGTCCAGGGCGAGGGCCTTGCCCACACCGGGGCGGGCCGCGACGGTAATCATCTGTCCCGGGTGCAGCCCGTTGGTCAGTTCATCGAGGTCGGTGAACCCGGTCGGCACACCTCGGGCCAGCCCACCGTTGGCGGCCAGGATGTCCAGTTCGTCCATCGTGCCCTGCAGCAGATCGGCCAGGACATCGAAGTTCTGTCGCTGCTCCCGCTGGGTGACGTCGTAGATGGTGGCTTGAGCGCGGTCGACCACATCCGAGACGTCGGCACCGTCATAGGCCCCGGCGTAGCCGTACTGCACGACCCTGGTGCCGGCTTCGACCAGTCGGCGCAACGTGCTCTTCTCGGCGACGATGCCCGCGTAGTAGCCGGCGTTGGCGGCGGTGGGGACGGTCTGGATCAGAGTGATCAGATAGGTCGCACCGCCGATACGGTTGAGCAGGCCGCGGCGGTCGAGTTCGGCGGCCACGGTGACCGGGTCGGCGGGTTCGCCCCGGCCGAAGAGGTCGACGATGGCCTCGTAGATCCGCTGGTGTGACGGCTTGTAGAAGTCCTCGCCGCGTAACTGCTCAACCACATCGGCGATGGCGTCCTTGCTCATCAGCATTCCGCCCAGGACCGACTGCTCGGCCATCTGGTCCTGCGGCGGCTGGCGGACAGCTTCGAATGAACCCTGCTCCGGGTCGGGCTCTGCGGCTGCCTGGTCGGCGCCGTGGAGGATGCGGAAGCGTTCGGGTGCGGTGGTCATGAGCGACCTCCGGTCATCCGGCGCTGCGCGTAGTAGGCGCGTTCGATGTAGGCGTCCCGAGCGCCGATCTGGGCGCGGGTCAGCGGCGCATCGCCGGTGGGGCGCAGGTGGGCACCGAAGGCGGTCAGGCACTGCGGGCAGGGCTGACCCCAGGCGGTGACCGGGTGGTCACAGCCGGGGATCACGCACACGGGCTGATCGTGGGTGGCGGCCATGGCGTTCACCTCCGTCTCTGAGTGGGCTTCGTGGGGGAAGTACCGCCGCGCCGGCCGGTTTCCGTCACGGCGGCTTCCCGGGCGGCGATCAGGGGGTGGCGGCGGGGTATCCGTGCGCTGAGTGGTGGGCGGGGCGCTTGCAGCGCCCAGGTCACGTTGCGTCCGTTGAGTTGCAGGCGGCAGACCCGGCGCCGGTTCTCCAGCACCAGCAGGTTGCGGTAAATCGCCTCGTGGTGGGCCGCGGGTGACGTTGCGGTGTTGATCCGGTCGCGAAGCTCAGCGGTGGTCAGCGGCCGCCGGGCGCGGCCGAGAGCCGCCAGCAGTAACAGGCGTATGGACTCGTTGTCGTCGGCGGGGCGGGCGGCGGCGGTCATGCGGCGTCCGCGCGGTGCCGGCTGGCCCACATTTCCCGAAAGTCGAGAACATCAAGCAGCGCCAAGTCCGTGATCGGGTCCAGCCGGGGCAGGATGCGGGCCAGGTCGGCGGCGGCGGTGCCGTCGGCGTCCATGCCGGCCGGGTACACCGCCACGACGTCACCGGGGAGCTCCGCGATGAACCCGCGTTGGGCGATGTCCTCCCCCACCGCGGTGACCTGCCAGCCGTACTCGCCGACCAGTTGGGCCATCAACCACGCCGCGGCCCGACACGGCGCCGAGGGCTGCTTTTCTGCCGGGATACCGGGAATCGGATCGGCGCACCGGCGCGAGCGTGGACGTCGTGGTCCGGCCAGGCCCTGGGTAAGCCAGCGCAACTGATCGAGCTGCCCACGGCGGGGTCCGGCGGTGTCGGCGTGGCCGAGGTAGGCCACGTCATGGGCGGCCTTGACGAGAAAGACGGCGGCCAGGCCGTTGACCTGGCGTCGGTCTATCTGGCCGGTGCCGCGATTCCATTCCACCGTGACCGTCCGGTGGGTGGGTGCTTCGGCGATGACGGTGGCGGTGGAAGTGTCGGCGTCGAAGTCCAGGGCGTGCAGTCTCCAGCCGCTCTGATGCAGCCCTTCCATGGTGGCGTAGGCATCGCGCACCGCGTGGGAGACCCCTGAGAGGTCAACCCCGGCGGTGGGGGTCTGCGGGGCGCTCATCCGGCCATCCTCTGATCACCATTGCGGGTGCGGGCGGCGGCGGCGATGCGGTCGGGCAGCCACACCGGCTCGGGGATCTCGATGCCGTTCTCGCGGGCGAATTCCCGGCGCTCCCGCGCCGTCAGGCCGCCCCAAATTCCCTCCCGGATCCCGTTGTCCAGCGCATAGGAGAGGCACTCCGCGGAGACCCTGCAGCGGCCGCAGATCCTCTTGGCGGGCTTGGTGGTGCCGCCCTTGTCGGGGAAGAAGGCGTCGGGGTCGGTCTGCGGGCACAGCGCGTCTTCCATCCAGTGCCGTTCGACCGGGAGGGCCTCGTTGAGCATGCGATCGTCGGTAAGACTCATCGTCGAAATCACCTCGTTCGTTCTGGGCGCCTAAGCGCGTGGTGCACGAAGTTCGCGTCTTCGTGCGGATCTGGTGACACCACCATAGAACGCAGGTACGACAAACTCGGGGCCCGGCGACGGCCCAATCGTGCTGGGCGGTAACGCCTTACACCGACGGGATCGCTATTACCCGCTCCGGCCTGCGGTGATGACACGTCCCCGCGGCCGCGGCCGCGATATCAGCGGGGCGAGGTTTTGACCTCGGCGAGCACCGCGTAGCCGGTGACGTGGGCCAGCAGATCGGCGTTGAGTTCGTTCCACTCCCCGGTGGCCAGTTCGTTCTCAACCGCGGCGCTCAGCGTTTCGTGAATGACCTGATCGCACTCGCCTGGGGGCGCCGCAGCGGTGCGGGACAACTCCGAGAGCGTGTGTAGGCAGCGGTGCAGCGCGACCAATCGTTCCAGCAGGGCGGCGGTGAGCTGGCGGTAGCTCTGGCCGGACAACCCGTCGGCGTTGGGGGTGGAGGTTTCACACTGGTCCAGCGCCGCCGCAGCACGGGCGATCTGGAAGATTTCTTCGTCGAGGTCGATCTGCCAACGCAGCGGTTCGGTGCCGGGTAACTGCCAGGCGGGGTGCTCACGCAGTTGGGTGCAGGTATCGAGGGCCTCAAGCATGTATGCGCCGGCGGCACTGATGGCGCCGGCGCCGGCGAGCGGATTCCAGATGATCTCCCGGCGCCGGGCGGCGATCTCAGAGGCCTCGGCGGCGTTGAGGTTCAACGGGTCTCGCCGAGCCCATATCTCCAGAGCTGCCGCGGCTGAGCCGACCAATGCGCAGGCCGCGGCCAAACCGGAGAACACTGCTGCGGCGCGGGGATGACCGGAAGAGCTGTGCACGGCCATCGCGGCGGCCAGGCCGGCACCGAGGATCCAGACGGCGGCGCGGACGGGGCTGACCGCGCGCGGCAGTCGACGCCGGCGCGGTCCTGCGGTGCCGTAGACAGCAGCGGCGGGCATGCCCGCGGCGCGGCGGGCGACGATTTTGCGGGCGGTCGGGGGGTCGAGGTCGGTGGTGCGG
>LFFF01000029.1 GCA_001510415.1 Actinobacteria bacterium casp-actino6
TCGGGCCGATCAGCACTGACCCCGGCGCGCCGATCCACTCGGCGACCTGCTGGATCGCCGCGGACGTGTGCAGTGGCGAAGGGAACAGGCCGACCTTCGTCGTCAGGCGGACGAAAGCGAGCAACGGCACCCAGTCCAGCCCGACGGTATCGCCGCCGGACAGGGCCGAGTCGAGCCATCGCCGACTGGAAGTGTGGTGCTCACTGGCCGAATTGACCGCGTAGAGAAGCACATTGGCATCGACGATCTTCATGCGCCGCGGCGTTTGCGGCGGATGAGTTCGTCGTCTTCCAGTTCCGCGGCGATCTGCAGGGCGCGGTCGAGATTGACAGACGGAACGCCGAGATCTGCCGTGCGGGTGCTGAACGGCGCGGGCTCCGGACGTCCCCGGGCACCGTCGCGGATCGCGTCGTTCAACGCGGTCTTGAAGGACACTCCCTCGTCACGCATCCGCCGATGAATCACCGCCAGGGTGTCATCGTCCAAGGTCACCGTGGTGCGCATAGCTGACAGCATAGCATCACCAATTTTGATGCCTTGCAGTCACCTTACTGCGCTTGACTGACCGAGGACATGTGGAAGTCGGGGATCCGCAGGGTCGGCATGACCGCCCGGGTGGCCCAGTCACTCCACTCCCGGGGCAGCGTGGTCTCGGGCACCCCGGCCTCGGTGACCCGCCGCAGCAGGTCCAACGGACTCTCGTTGAAGCGGAAGTTGTTGACTGCCGCGGTAATCTCGCCGTCCTCGATCAGATACACGCCGTCGCGGGTGAGCCCGGTAAGCAACAGCGTGGTGGGGTCGACGGTGCGGATGTACCACAGCGTGGTCAGCAGCAGCCCGCGTTCGGTGGCCGCGATCATATCGGCCAGATCCGTTGTGCCGCCGGTCATCAGCAGGTTGTCGGCGGGCACCGTCGGGGTGGTACCGAACTCGGCGGCTGCCGCCCGGGGGTAGGTCAGTGCGTTGATGGTGCCGTCGCGGATCCAGTCGACCGGACTGATGTGCAGACCGTTGTCGAACACCGAGATCCGTTCCGATCCGGTGGCCGTGTGCACGAACGGGGAGCACTCCAGCCCGGGCGCGAACGGGTCGGAGTACACGGTCAGCGGAAGATCGGTGAGCTTCTCCCCCACCCGCGTCCCGCCACCGGGGGCCGACAGTGCGGTGCGACCCTCCCGGGCTCCGCGGCCGTCCATCGACCAGCCCAGGTAGATCATCATGTCGGCGACCGTCGTGGGTGGCATCAGCGTCTCGTAGCGGCCGGCCGGCAGTTCCACGGTGCGCTTGGACCAGTCCAGCCGCATGGACAACTCCGCCAGCATGGCCTCGACCGGGACATCGGCGAACCACGGCGTGCTGATACCGACCCAGGCGCTGGCGTCGCCCCGCTTGGCGTTGATCTCCACCGACCCGGTGGGCTGGGTGAACCGCCGGCGCAGCCCGGTCGAAGTGGCCAGGAACGTCGTCTCCACCACATGGTGGGCGAAACCATAGAGGCGGTCGCTGCGGCCGAACCCGGCCGAGAGCGAACGGGCCACTTCGGCGAACACGCCGGCCCCGGTGCCCGGCACCGGGTCACCCCAGTCGGCGGGCGCCCCGGATCCGGTGAGCAGGGGCGCGGCGTCGCGAGCCTCGGGTGCCGAATGTGCGGCCCGCTCGGCGGCGGCCACCAGATCACCGACATCGTCGGCGGAGACCACACTGGAACGCACCGCGCCGACATGCGCGGTATCACCCTTGCGGACAATGGAGATCACCGCCGTCGAGCGCGAGGTGGACACCCCGTTGGTGGTCATCGAGTTACCGGCCCACCGCAGCGACGCCTCGGCGCGGTCGGTGACGATCACCATGGTCTCGTCGCAACCGCCCGACTCCGCAGCGGCCTGCAGGACGAGGTCGACGATGTCCTGGGCGGGGATCATGAGCGGCCCGATTCTTCGCGGGTGTTCAGGACGTTGACCCCGCGGAACAATGCCGATGGGCATCCGTGGCTCACCGCCGCCACCTGACCGGGCTGGGCCTTGCCACAGTTGAACGCCCCCCCGAGCCGCCAGGTCGACGGTCCGCCGACGGCCTCCATCGAGTTCCAGAAGTCGGTGGTGACGGCCTGATAGGCGACATCGCGGACCTGCCCGTCGAGACGGCCGTTGCGGATCCGGAAGAACCGCTGCCCGGTGAACTGGAAGTTGTAGCGCTGCATGTCGATTGACCAACTCTTGTCCCCGACGACGTAGATGCCGTCCTGCACCCGATTGATCAGATCAACCGTGCTCAGGTTGTCGGTGCCGGGCTGCAGCGACACGTTGGGCATCCGTTGAATCGGCACGTGGTGGGCCGAGTCGGCGTAGGAGCATCCGTTGGAGCGATCCAGGCCGAGCTTGCGGGCGAACACCCGGTCGAGCTGATAGCCGACGAACATGCCGTCGCGCACCAGATCCCACCGCTGGGCGGCCACCCCTTCGGCGTCGTAGCCGATGGTGGCCAGACCGTGCTCGACGGTCCGGTCGGCGGTGACGTTCATGACCGGCGATCCGTAACGCATCCGGTTCAGTTTGTCCGGGGTGGCGAAAGAGGTTCCGGCGTAGGCGGCCTCGTATCCGATGGCCCGGTCGTATTCGGTGGCATGCCCGATCGACTCGTGGATGGTCAGCCACAGGTTCGTCGGGTCGATCACCAGGTCGGTCGGACCGGCGACGACACTGGGCGACTTGGTCTTCTCGGCGAGCAGCACCGGCAGTTCGGCCAACTCGGTGCTCCAACTCCACACGTCGTCACCGGCGACGGCCTCCCAGCCCCGACCGGTGGGCGGGGCCAGCGTGCGCATCGACTCGAAGCTGCCGGCGGCGGCGTCGACGGCGACGGCCTCCAACGCCGGCATGGTCCGCACCCGCTGCTGGGTGATCGACGAGCCGAAGCTGTCGGCGTAATACATCTGCTCCTTGACCGTGTTGACCATCGCCGAGACGTGGTCGACCCCGTCGGAGGCGAGCAACCGGCCCGAGTATTCGCCCAACAGCGCGACCTTCTCGGCGGTGGGGATGGTGAACGGGTCGATCAGGTAGTCCGAGACCCAGGTGGCGTCGCGGTAGACGGGTTCATCGGCCAGTTCGACGCGATCGGCGTTGAGCGCTGCCAGCGTCACCGCCACCCCGACGGCGTGCCGTGCGGACTCCGCCGCGATATCCGGGGTCAGACCGGCATGGGAGGCGAAGCCCCAGGTGCCGTCGACGAGCACCCGTACCGCCAGTCCGATATCGCGGTCGAGCACCGCGGACTCCAGTTCCCCGTCGCGCAGTTGCACGACTTCGGTGGTGATGGCGTGCACGCGCAGGTCTGCGTAGCTGGCGCCGCCGGCCATCGCCGCCGACAGCGCGGCATCGGCAAGGCGGTGGCGCGGGAGGGCGAGGAAGTCCTCGTCGACACCGGTTGGATGGGAACTCACCGCACCACCGTAACCGGGAGCTTTAATTACTGCCGTGAACCCGCGGCGTGTGCGTTCGACCCTGTTGGGGTACGGGCTGCTGGCGCCGAGTCTGTTCGGGGTGGTGTGCTTTCTGCTGCTGCCGATGCTGGTGGTGGTGTGGTTGAGCCTGCACCGTTGGGATCTACTGGGTCCGATCCGCTATGTGGGGCTGGACAATTGGCGTTCGGTGCTCACCGATCCTGGATTCGGCAACTCCCTGTTGGTCACCTGTGCGTTCATCGCGATCGTGGTCCCGGCCCAGGTGTTGCTGGGCCTGGGGGCGGCGGCGATGCTGGCCCGGGGGCTGCCCGGCACCGGCGTGTTCCGCGCGTTGTACGTCATCCCGTGGATCTGCTCGCCGTTGGCGGTGGCGGTGCTGTGGCGCTGGATCCTGGCCCCGACCGACGGGGTGATCAGCACGGTGCTGGGCCGCCGCATCGAGTGGCTGACCGACCCCGGTCTGGCCCTGCCGGTGGTGTCGGCGGTGACGGTCTGGACCAACGTCGGCTATGTGGCGCTGTTCTTCCTGGCCGGCATTCTGGCGATCCCCCCGCAGGTGCATGCCGCCGCCCGCATCGACGGGGCCACCTCCTGGCAGCGGTTCTGGCGGATCACGGTGCCGATGCTGCGGCCCACGTTCTTCTTCGTCTCAGTCACCGGTGTGGTCAGCGCGGCGCAGGTGTTTGACACCGTCTACGCGCTGACCGGCGGCGGCCCGGCGGGACGCACCGACCTTGTCGCTCACCGGATCTACGCCGAGGCGTTCGGGGCGGCCGCGATCGGACGAGCGGCGGTGATGGCCCTGGTGCTGTTTCTGGTCCTGGTCGGCGCCACCGTCGTCCAGCATCTTTATTTCCGTAACAGGGTCACCTACGACACCTACTGACGGTGGATCTGCGGCGACGGGCACCGGTTGCGAGGCCGCCACCGACGCCACCGGGGCCGGCGACGCTGCTGACGCCACCGGCGCCGGAACGTCGAACGGCCGCTGGTAGGCCGACTCGACGATCGGGCGCAGGATCGGGTCCAGGATCGGGTTGAGCAACGGAGCCAGCAGTCCGGTCATCTCGACCAGTGGAAGCATCGGGCTGGGAACGAAAACGTAGGTGATCTTTCCCGGATTTCCCTCGGCGTCATCCGGGGTGTAGCGGATGTTGTCGGGGTCGTCGAGGTCGACGTCGAAGTACCCGAACACGTGGGTGGTCGACTGGCCGACCGCCGCGTTGAGCACCGCCAGCAGATTCGTCTTGTCAGTGGGCGCATCGGCCCATCCGTCGTACTGCCGGATCACCTCGATACCGGTGTAGGGCGAGTCGGCCGGCACCGGATTGGGGGCGCGACCGCCGACTGCGTTCTCCGGATTGCCGATCGAGACCCAGGAGACTTTGCCCGGATCCGGGGCACTCGACGGGTCGGCCGCCCATCGTCGCAATGCCGTGTAAATGACCTGCCCGCCCTGACTGTGCCCGACCAGGGTGATCGGGGTGGGGTCGCCGGCCAGTCCGTCGACGGCATCCTGAAGACGGTCCGCACCCGTGTCGTTGAACGACTGCCCGAACGGGATCGCCGGATAGTAGACCGGGGTGCAGGTATTCGGCGAGGTGCACAGATCGCCGCGGAACTGACGCGGGGTGAAGTAGACGAACGGCTGGATTCCCACCAGGCCGCCCTCGAAGGTCAGGACGTTCGCCGCCAGGGCGACACCTCGGGCCGTGGCACTGGGCGACGCAGCCTGTGCCTGGGCCGGCTGCAGCAATCCGGCCGTGATCACGACGGCGGCGGCGACCGGCCACGCGGGTGTTTTCATGGCTGGAAGGATAGCTTCCAGCTAACCTCACCCCATATGACCAGCAGAGCGGCCGCGATCTACGCCGGGCTGGTGGCTGCCGCCGCGCTGACCGTGGCTCCGTTCGCCCTCGGGCTACTGACATCGGTCACCTCCGCCGGGCAGTTCGCCACCGGCACACCGCTGTCCATGCCGAGCCCGCCAACGCTGGACAACTACACCGCACTGGGCGGCGCCGGCTTCGGCCGGGCGATCCTGGTCACCGCGCTGATGACCGCGATCATCACCCTGGGCCAGCTGGTGTTCTCGGTTCTGGCCGCCTACGCCTTCGCCCGGCTGGACTTCCCCGGCCGCGACACCCTGTTCTGGGTGTACGTGGCGACATTGATGGTTCCGGCGACGGTCACGGTGGTTCCGTTGTATCTGATGATGGCCGAAATGGGTCTGCGCAACACCTTCTGGGCGCTGGTGCTGCCGTTGATGTTCGGCTCGCCCTACGCGATCTTCCTGCTGCGCGAGTACTTCCGGGCCATCCCCGCCGATCTGCTCAACGCCGCCCGCCTCGACGGTGCCAACACCCTGGACGTGATCGTGCATGTGGTGCTGCCGGCCAGCAAGCCGATCCTGGCGACGCTGACGCTGATCACCGTTGTCTCGCAATGGAACAGCTTCATGTGGCCCCTGGTGATCACCAGCGGGCCCCGCTGGCGGGTGCTGACGGTGGCCACCGCGGGCCTGCAGTCGCAATACAACGCACAGTGGACGCTGGTGATGGCGGCCACGACGGTGGCGATCGTGCCGTTGGTCCTGCTCTTCGTGATCTTCCAGCGCCATATCGTGCGCTCGATCGTCGTCACCGGGCTGAAGTGAGGGGGCTGCAATGACCCGACCCCGGTTCTCCACCCTGGCCCTGGCAGCGCTGCTCACGGTGGCCGTGGCCCTCGCCGGTGCGGTCCTGCTCCTCGGCCGTACCGATGACCCGGATGGCGCGGCCGTCGTCACGGTGCGGCTGTGGGACGAGCAGGTGGCCGGCGCCTACCGCGAGTCCTTCGACCAGTTCAGCCGGGAGAACCCCGGTATCGAGGTCCGCACCACACTGGTCTCCTACGCCAGCTATTTCGACACGTTGCGCACCGATGTGGCCGGCGGCGGCGCCGATGACATCTTCTGGATCAACAACTCCCACTTCGCCGAATACGCCGACAACGGCCGCCTGATGCCCATCACGCCGTCACCGGACTGGGATTCCTCGGTGGTCGAACAGTTCACCCGCGGCGGCGTGCTGTGGGGTGTGCCGCAGCTGACCGACGCCGGGATCGCGCTGTACTACAACGCCGACCTGCTGGCAGAGGCTGGTATCGCGCCGTCGGAGCTCGGCGCCGCTCGCTGGGATCCCGATCCCGCCAGGGACACCCTGCGCCCGCTGCTGGCCCGGCTCACCGTCGATAGTGCCGGACGGCGCTCCGGGACAACGGGTTTCGACCCGCGCCGGGTCCGCCAGTGGGGCTATAACGCGGCCAACGACCTGCAGGGCATCAACCTCAACTACATCGGGTCCGCCGGTGGGGTGTTCAGCGACGGCGACCGGTTCGCCTTCGACAACCCGCAGGCCGTCGCCGCGCTGGGCTACGTGATCGACCTGATCAACACCGACCATGTCGCCCCGCCGGCATCCGATACCAATGACAACGGGGACTTCTCCCGCAACCAGTTCCTGTCCGGGCGCATGGCGGTGCTGCAGTCCGGTACCTACAACCTGGCCCAGGTCTTCGAGCAGGCCCGGTTCGACTGGGGTGTGACGATGCTGCCGACCGGTCCGGCCGGTCGGGTCAGCGTCACCAACGGCATTGTGGCCGCGGGCAATCCGGCCACCCGCAACCCCGAGGCGGTGCGAAGGGTGCTGGCCTGGCTGGGCGGTACCGGCAACGCCTACCTCGGCCGGCGCGGGGCGGCCATCCCGGCCTCACACTCGGCCCAGCAGGGGTACTTCGACTACTGGGAGGCCAAGGGCGTGGACGTCGCGCCGTTCTTCTCGGTCCTGGACGGCCCGCGCATCGCCGCACCCGGCGGTGCGGGTTTCGCCGCCGGGTACCAGGCGATCACACCGTTCTTCGACGAGATGTTCCTGGGCAGGCGGCCGGTGGCCGAGACCCTGGCGGCGGCCCAGCAGGCCGCCAACACGGCCGCGCAACGCTAAAGGGCCCGCGAGCGTGTGCCGGCGTCAGCCCAGCCCGCGGACCTCCACCACGATCGCCACCGCGGCGAGCACTGCGAGGATGCTCAGCGCGACCCAGTCGGCCTTCTTCGGCCGCGACGGGGCCGCCGAGATCTGACCGGTACCGCCTCGGGCGGTGATGGCGTCGCCCATCTCGTCGGCCCGCCGCAGTGCGACCGTGATTCCGGCGGCCAGCATGTCGACCAACTCGATCGCCCACCGCCGGCGGCGCTTCCGGCCGTCGGGCAGCACCGCCCGCGGACGCAACCGGCGGGAGGCGTAGAGCAACCGGAACTCGTCGAGAAGCATCGGGAAGGCGCGCAAGGACAATCCCAGAGCGACGGCCCAGTCATCGACCGGGATCCGAAACGGCCGAAGCGGACGGCCCAGGGTCGCGACGGCGGGCGCCACGTCGGCGACGTTGGTGGTCCACGACACCAGCGCCCCCAGTGCCAGCAGCACGATCGACAGCGCGGTGAACCGGAGAAATTTCAACAGCCCGCCGACCTCGATGTCCAGCGACCACAGATGCAGCACCGGCTCGCCCCCACCCAGGGTGGCGGTGGCCGCACCGAACAGCAGCAGGACCCACAGCCACCGCGGTATCGACGGCAGCACACCACGCGGGATGTGAGCGAGTCGGATCACCACGACGACAAGCGATGCCATCAGACCGATCGCAACCCAACCGGGGTAGAACGCCAGCAGCAGCGAAATCACGAAGACCGAAATCAGTTTGGTACCGGCCCACAATTCGTGGATGACCGACGTTCCGGGGACCGGGCGCAGCAGCACCACCGGCCGCCGCTGGCGGCCCGAGCTCATGACATCTCCCCGGCGGCGGCCGGCGCCGGCGCCAGCACCCCGCGGTCCAGATGCAGGGTTCGCGGACACAACTCCTCCATACCGGCGAAGTCATGCGAGATGACGATGACCGTCAGCCCGGTGTTGATCCGCAGGTCGGTCAACAGCCGCAGCAGGCCGCGCTGGCTGGCGGCGTCCAGTCCGGCCAGCGGCTCGTCCAGGATCAGCGCCTGCGGCCAACGGGCGAGCAGCCCGGCGATGACCACTCGGCGCATCTGACCGCCGCTGAGCTGATCGATCCGGCGGCCGATGAGCGAAGCGTCCAACCCGACGGTGGCCAGCGCAGCCGCCACCCGGCCGGTGTCATGCGAGGAGAAGCCCGCCGCGGAGGCGACTTCGAGATCGACGCGGCTGCGTAACAGCTGCAGCCGGGCGGCCTGGAATGCGATCGCCACGTCCCCCACCCGCTCGTGGGCGGGCCGGCCCCCCACCAGACAGGAGCCGGTGGTGGGTGTGGTCAGTCCGGCCATGATCCAGGCCAGGGTGGACTTGCCGGAACCGTTACCGCCGTGGATCAGGACGCCTTCGCCCTCGTTGACGGTGAAGGTGACATCGTGCAGCGCGGTCTTGGCCCACGGGGTTCCGCTGGCGTACTCGTGGCAAACTCCGGTCAACTCCAGCACCGGTGCGCTGCTGCGTGGCGCGGCGGGGTGCACCGTCGAGGCGGGCGCGGCGGCATGGGGGACCATCACCATGTTGTCCAGCGACTCGCTGAGATTGACGGCGCGGTCGGCACTTTCGGCCTCGTTGTTGTAGTGCGTGATGTGCACCAGCGCCATCCGGTGCCGCTCGGTCAGACCGGACAGCACACCGAGCAGCGCCTCGCGGCCCCGCTGGTCGACCATGGTGGTGACCTCGTCGGCGATCAGCATCGCGGGCTGGCGGGCCAGCGCCGAGGCCACCGCAAGCCGCTGCAGTTCGCCGCCGGAGAGCCCCCCGGTTTCGCGATCCTCCATCCCGGCCAGTCCGACCTCGCCGAGCAGCCTGCCGACATCGGTGCGGGTGCCCGGCGGCAGCCCCCACACAACATCGTCGGCGACCCGGGTCCCGAGTACCTGGCTCTCCGGATGCTGCATGACGACGGCGGTGCCGCCGAGATGCCCCAGGCCAACCGCGCCCGGGCGTTCGATGGTTCCCGAGGTCGGCTGTCGTCCGCACAGCAGCAGCATCAGGGTGGTCTTGCCCGAACCGTTGGCGCCGGTGATGGCGACATGCTCACCGGGCTCGACGGTGAGACTCAGCGGCCGCAGGGCATCGTGCTCAGCCCCGGGATAGCGGAACCGCGCATCCCGCAGCCGGACCGGCACCGGACCGACCGGTCCGCTCTCGGTCGGCGTCTCCAGCTTGTGGACATCCGGGATGCCGCGCAGCCGTTCCAGCACCCGTGATAGCGCCCACCAGCCCACGACCGACACCACCATGATGGTGAAAATCGAATATCCCATGATCAGCACCGGCCAGTACTGCAGCGCCGTGCCGAACACCGCCCGGGCGTCCTGGGCCGCCTGACGGAACGGCTCGAACTTCGACATCGCGGTGACCAAGCCATCGACGTTGGCGGTCATCGCCTCGAAGACCAGGGTCCGCAGCCGCACCAGCACCATCAGCGCGCCGACGATCCAGACGCCGTTGAGGAAGCCGGCGATGATCGACACCACGATCACTGTGGGTGTGCCGCGGCCCCGGCGTTTGATGATCCCGGTCACCCCGCCGACGTAGGCGCAGTTCAGTACCACCATGAACCCGCTGATACCGGCGATGAGGAAGGCGACGGTGCTGGCGGCGAACGCCGATGCCAGCAGCACCCGGAGCCGGTATCGGTAGGCCAGCAGGCCCATCGGGACGGCGACCAGCAGGGACAGACCGCCGGCGAAGGGCACCACCACCGACACGATGGTCAGCGCGGCGCTGAGCGCTCCCATCACTGCGGCCTGGGCCATCTCGGCCGGGGTCAGCCCACGCGAAGACCGACGCCGCGACGTCGAATCAGCAGAATCCTGCGCCGGCGCCTGCGGCCGGGTCGACGTCATCGTTCGATTCTGCCAGTCGGCGGGCGCGGGACGGCGTCGGCTCACATCCAGACCGTCGCCTTATCGCTTTCCCGGGGCTGGGCCAGCGGATGCCCGGCGCCGAGCAGGTTGCCGGTGATCGTCGCGCAGATCCGGTTCATCGCGATGTCGAACACGTTGTTGTTCATCGGCTGCTCAATGAAGTGCCCGAGCCGTTCGGCGACGATGAACACCGACATCAGCAGGATCCCGATCACGACGCTGGAGGGGTGGTGGGTGGCGCCGTCCAGCCGACTGAACGCCATCATCCCGAAGAACCATGCCAGCCCGCGGATGAAGATGTCGTAGTGCACCGGCAGCGGCTCGTTGCGGATCCGCTCCAGGCCGCTCTGGGCGGTCGCGGCACCGGTGTTGGCCGTCATCAGCAGGACCCTGGCCTGCGGGTCGATATGGCCGCCGGCGGCCAGTGCCGAGATATCAGCGGCCTGCATATTGAGCAGATCCACCGAATCGGCGCCCGCAGGATCCTCTGGAGTCAGATCAGTCACCCCGGCGACCGGCGGGATGCGCCGCAATTCCGCCGCCAACTGCCAGCTGTACCGGACCTGGCGCCGACGCATCCGGTCCAGGATCTGCGCCACCGCGGGCGATCCGGAGTCCACCGAGGTCAGCCCGTTGTGCAGGGTCCGGGCGTTGATGATGATGCTGCCCCACAGGGTGCGGGCCTCCCACCACCGGTTGTAGGCGGTGGTGTTACGGAAGCCGATGAACACCGACGCGCCGATACCCAGGACCGACAGCACCGCCGCCGCGTACTCGCTTTGCGCGGCATCCGGAGCCGGAATCAGCAGACCGATCGCGATGGCGATCGCCAGGAAGGTGAATCGCAGCTGCCACAGCACAACGGCGGTAACCCGCAACGGGCCCAAGCGGCCGACGGTTCTGATCACGGGTCAGAGAATCTCAGACGGCACCGGATCCCGACGATGGGGGCGGGATGAATCAGGGCCAGCTGGACGCCCCGGGCAGGGTGTCGCCCGGGCTCATCGGGTTGTTGGCCAGATAGCCGATGCAGGTGCCGATCCGGCCGGGCATACACGGGCCGCCGCCGATAGTGGGCGCCCCACCACTGCCGGCCCGCTCCCAGCAGTTGCCCGAATTCGGATCGGCCAGATAGCCGGCCGCGCAGTTCTGACCAGGGGACGCGGGCATCAGCGGAGCCGCCTGAGCGGGCAGCACGGAAAGCGCGCCGAAAAGGACTCCGACCAGCACGCCGGACACTCTCAGCGGTGGCTTCATCAGGGCATATCTCCGTAGGTCGCAGGTGAACCTCAGGTTAAGCCTACCCACCGCGGCCGACGGGGAACCTGGCTCCCCCGGATGGACTCGAACCATCAACCGTCCGATTAACAGTCGGAAGCTCTGCCAATTGAGCTACAGGGGACCGCGGCCGCACTCGCGGGCCGGAAACAAACTTTAGCGTACCAACGGCCGTCGGCGCCAAAGGCGGCCGGACCGGACGCCGACGCACGCGTCAGGCAGGATGGAGTGTGATGGAGGGAGCGCGATGATCGGGATTGTGGCGGTACTGGCGACTGGCTATGTGCTGGGCACGAAAGCCGGCCGGGAACGCTACGAGCAAATCGTCAGCACGTATCGCGCCGTCACCGGCCACCCCGCCACCAAGTCGATGATCGACGCGGGGCGGCGCAAGATCGCCGACCGGGTCTCCCCCGACCCGCCCATGGTGAGGCTGACCGAGATCGACGCCCAGACGACAGTGATCGAACCCGATCGCAGCGTCGATTAAGGATTGATGCCCTGGTTGAAGGTCTGGCCCGGCAGTAGCGGGCCGGTGGTGATACCCAGGCCGTTGCCGTAGCCGGGACCCCACACCCCGAAAGCGGGGGTGCCGATGTAGGTCGGGGTGCCGTTGGAGTAGCCCATGCAGATCCCGTCGTCGCGGGACCCGAACCAGGCCAGGCACTTACCCTCGGCGGAGGTGTCGACCGGACCGGAGGATCCCAGCGCAACCAGGATTGGGACGGCCGCGGCGGTGACGGCCAGCCCGCCGGCCACGGCGAGACGCCGCAGGGCGTGCCGACGGGCTGTGTTTGCGGGAGTCATACCTGACCTTTCGCCGGAAGCGTCCGATTCGTTAACGATAGCCCAGTTCACGCGGTCAGGTCATCCCCGCTGGCCTGCTCGAGCAAGCTTCGCCGGTAGGCCTCCAGCGCCACCAGATCGCCGAACAGCGCGTGGTACTCATCGCCCTGGTCGACCGGAGACATCCGCTGCAGCTTCGACTTGACCTCGGCGACCTGCCGGCCCACCCAGACCTCCTGCAGCCGCGCCAGCACACCGCCGATATAGCGCGGCAGTCTCTCGTCGTCCTCGACCTTGATGGTCTCCACACTCAGTTCGCTGACCAGGCCGCTGACGGCCGGCGTTCCGGCGCTCTCGCGAACCCGTTCCATCCACTGCGCCCCGGTCAGGCCCGCCGATGTGCCGCCCGCCGCCTCGATGGCCGTCCGGATGGCCACATAACCGGGGTGGGTGAAGCTGTCCGCGGGCAGTGAGTCGAACACCGGACCAGCCAGGGCCGGGTACTGCAGGGCGGATTTGAGGGCCTCGCGCTGCGGCCACAGGGTGGGGTCGCGCGGATTGGGCCGCTCGGTGACCGGGTTGCGCCGCACCTCGGCCGGCGCCCGGCCGTTGCCGCGGGTACCGGGCTTACGGCCGGCTTCCTCCCGCACCCGGCTGATGACCTGCGCGACATCGTCCCAGCCGACCCATCCGGCGAGTTGGCGTGCATATTCGTCACGCAGGGTGGGGTCCTTGATCTTGGCGACCATCGGTACACACTGACGTAGCGCGCTGACCCGGCCCTCGGCGTTGTCCAGGTCGTGGCCGGCCAGGGTGGTCCGGATCGCGAACTCGAACAGTGGGGTGCGCCGGGCAACCAGGTCGCGCAGGGCGGCGTCGCCGGAGGCCAGTCGCAGATCGCACGGGTCCATACCATCGGCGGCCACCGCCACGAAACTCTGCCCGGCCAGATTCTGCTCGCCGGCGAACGCCTTCAGTGCCGCCGCCTGCCCGGCCGCGTCACCGTCGAAGACGTAGATCAGCTCACCCTTGAAGAACTTGTCGTCCATCATCAGCCGCCGCAGCATGCCCAGGTGCTCATCGCCGAAGGCGGTGCCGCAGGACGCCACGGCGGTGGTGACACCGGCCAGGTGCATGGCCATCACGTCGGTGTAGCCCTCCACGACCACGGCCTGATGCCCCTTGGCGATATCGCGCTTGGCCAGGTCGATGCCGAACAGCACCGAGGACTTCTTGTACAGCACGGTCTCGGGGGTGTTGACGTACTTGGCCTCGATCGGGTCGTCGTCGAAGATCCGCCGGGCCCCGAAGCCCAGCGTCTCCCCGCTGGCACCGCGGATCGGCCACAGCAGCCGGCGGTGGAACCGGTCCATCGGTCCGCGCCGACCCTCCCGGGACAGCCCGGCCGCCTCGAGTTCCTTGAACTCGAAACCCTTGCGGATCAGGTGCTTGGTCAGCGAGTCCCAGCCCGACGGGGCGAATCCGCAGCCGAACTGCCGCGCCGCGGCGGCATCGAAGTTGCGCTCGGTGAGATACCGGCGAGCGGGCGCGGCCTGCTCGGATTCCAGTGCGGCCGCATAGAATTCCTGCGCGGCGGCATTGGCGCCGGTGAGCCTGCTGCGGCTGCCGCGGTCACGCTGGATGGTGTTGCCGCCCCCGGTGTAGGTGACGGTGTGGCCGATCCGGTCGGCCAGCAGTTCGACGGCTTCGACGAAGCTGACATGCTCGATCTTCTGCAGGAATGCGTAGACGTCACCTCCCTCTCCGCAGCCGAAGCAGTGGAAGTGGCCGTGGTTGGGCCTGACGTGGAAGGACGGGGACTTCTCGTCGTGGAACGGGCACAGGCCCTTCATCGAGTCCGCACCCGCCCGGCGGAGCTGGACGTAGTCGCCGACGACGTCCTCGATGCGGACCTTGTCCCGGATCGCGGCGATATCGCTGTCGGGAATGCGACCCTTCCGGGTGCCTCCCCCGCTCACCGCTCCGGTCACCGCCCCAGTCTAGAACTGTGCATCGGCCGCGATGCGCTCCAAGCGTCCCTCTGTGTAGGACGCGATCTGGTCGACGACGACCCGCTTGCGTTCGGCATCGCTGCCGGCGTCGTCGAAGGCCGGAACGAACAGCGGATCCAGCGTGCCGGGGGCACCGGCCAGCAGCCACTGGGCCACCTGATGGATGCGTTCCCGCTGGCGGGCCTGCACGTCCAGGTGGCGTGGGTCGGACATGATGAACTGCAGGGCCAACGTCTTGAGCACCGCCACCTCGGCCCGGACTCCTGCCGGCACCCGCAGGTCCGCCTGATACCGCACCAGCGGCCCGGATTCGGCACCGCGTCGGGTCTGCGCGATCGCCGCCGAGGCGAATCTGCCGACCAGTTCACTGGTCAGCGCCTTGAGCGCGACCGAGGCGGCCAGGGTGCCGTCGTAGTGGCCGACCGCGACCACCACCGGCAGCCGGGACAACCGGCCGGCGGCGGCTTCCAGATCGTCGGGGACCGGACCGGACGGGCCGCCGCCGTACACCGAGGTGCCCAGTCCGGCCAGGGTGGCGGCCGCGTCGTTGTCCGCGAGCACCCGCAGGTCGATACGGCCCGAGATGACGCCGTCCTCGACATCGTGCACGGAGTAGGCCACATCGTCGGCCCAGTCCATCACCTGCGACTCCAGGCAGGGTCTGCGTTCCGGGGCACCGGCGCGCACCCAGTCGGCGATCTCGGCGTCGTCGCCGTAGAAGCCGAACTTGTCACCAGGCGCGCTGCGCCGCCACGGGTATTTGGTGACCGCGTCCAGTGCCGCGCGGGTCAGGTTGAGGCCGACACTGCGCGAACCGTCCGCGGCGAGGACCTTGGGCTCGAGCCGGGTCAGGATCCGGAAATTCTGGGCATTGCCCTCGAAACCGCCGACATCCCCGGCGAACTCCTCCAGCGCCCGCTCCCCGTTATGCCCGTACGGCGGATGGCCGATGTCATGGGCCAGACCGGCCATGTCGACCAGATCGGGGTCACAGCCCAACGGGACGGCCATACCCCGGCCGATCTGGGCCACCTCCAGGGAATGGGTGAGCCGGGTTCGCGGGGTTTCGCTCTCCCGCGGACCGACCACCTGGGTCTTGTCGGCCAGTCTGCGCAACGCCGCGCTGTGCAGCACCCTGGCCCGGTCACGGGCGAAGTCGCTGCGATGCTCGGTGCTGGTACCGGGAAGCGCGGCGGATTTCGCAGTCTCCGCCACCACGCGTTCTCGGTCGGCCTCGTCGTAGCGGCCGGTCTGGTTCGTCATCACCGGGGCACAGTCTGCCAGTACGCCTACGGCTGATCGCGACGATGTTTTGCTGGCATGGCGCCGGCAGGGGTCAGAGGGCTACTACATTGGCGGTCATGCGCCTCGCCCGCTTGTTCAGTCTGCTTGCCGCCATCCTCACCGCGGCCACCCTGCTGGCCCCGTCGGTGGCCGCCGAACCGCCGTTCCGGCTGCCCGATTACGTCACCGACAACGCGGGCGTGCTCAACGGGCGTCAGCTGGCCGACGTCCAGAGGTCGGTCGATCAGTTGTACGGCGAACGGCGGTTGCGGCTGTGGGTGGTCTACGTCGAGTCGTTCGCACCGCAGGGGGCGGTCGGCTGGGCGCAGCAGACCCAGAAGATCAGCGATCTCAGCAGCGACGACGCCATCCTGGCGGTCGCCACCGAGCAGCGGTCCTACGCGTTCCTCGTCTCGCCGAAGGTAGCCGGCGGCAGCTCGACGAAGATCGACGATATCCGCCGCGACCGGATCGAGCCGGCCCTGCGCAGCGGCGACTGGGCAGGCGCCGCGACGGCCGCGGCCACCGGACTGGCCGCCATGGGCAAGATTGGCGGCGCCAGCAGCGCCGGGGGCTCGCTGATCCCGATGGTGTTCATCGCGGGGATCGGGCTGCTGGTGATCGGCGCGCTGATGCTGTGGAGCCGCAGTCGGCGCCGCAAGCGCCACGAGGCCGATGTGGCCAGGGCCAAGAACGTCGACCCGACCGATCCGGCGGCGCTGGCCTCGGTACCCATCCATGCGCTCGACGAACTGTCCCGCTCGATCGTCGTCAAGGTGGACAACGCGGTGCGCACCAGCGCCAACGAACTGGTGCTGGCGGTCGAGGAGTTCGGCGAGACCCAGACCGCGCCGTTCGCCGCCGCGGTGGATCATGCCCGGGCCACCCTCAAACAGGCTTTCGCGGTTCGCCAGAAGCTCGACGACGACATTCCCGACCCGCTGCCGGAGCGTCGCGACCTGCTGACCCGGGTGGTGGTCGCGGCGGCGAAGGCCAACGAGGAGTTGCAGACCCAGACCGAGGCGTTCCATCAGATGCGCGATCTGGTGTTCAACGCACCGGAGCGGCTGGACGTTCTCACCCAGCAACTGGTCACCGTCACCGCCCGCGTCGAGCCCTGCCAGCAGGAAATGAACCAGTTGCGAACCGAGTTCGACGAGGCGGCTCTGGCATCGGTGTCCCGCAACGTCGATGCGGCCAAGGAGCGGCTGGGCTTCGCCGATGAGGCGATCACCCGCGGCCGGGCACTGGCGGCCAAACCGGTTGCCGGCGAGGTCGACGATCTGATCGACTCGGTGCGCGGTGCCGAATCGGCTCTGCAGCAAGCCAATACGATGCTCGATGCGGTGGACAGCGCGGCCAGCGACATCCGCCGCGCGGTCGCTGCGCTGCCCGCGGCGATCGAGGACATCCAGCGCGGTATCAGCCAGGCCGCCGAGCAGCTGGCTCGTGGCGGGCTGGCCCAGGCCGCCGAGTTGTCCGCCGCCCGCGACGCCGCCGTCAAGGCTGTTGCCGCGGCGCAGAGCACCGGGGCGGCCGACCCGCTGGGCGCCTTCACGCAGCTGACCCAGGCCGACGCCGACCTGGACCGGCTGCTGGACACGGTCGCCGAGGAACGCGAGGCCGCCGAGCGTCTGGCCAAGTCCTACCAGCAGGCGCTGTTCACCGCCCAGTCCCGGGTGCGGTCGGTGTCGGACTACATCGACACCCGGCGAGGCAGCATCGGCCCGGAGGCCCGCACCCGGCTCAACGGGGCGGTGCGGCAACTCGAAGCCGCCGAGATCAAGAAGTCGACCAATATCAGCGAGGCGATCGCCCACGCCAACGGTGCGGCGACGCTGGCCGCGCAGGCCCAGCAGTTGGCCAACAATGATGTACAGGCCGGCCAGCGCGAGTATCGGGCGCGCTACCAGGGCCGCGGCCAGTCGGATATGGGGGCGATGGTCGGCGGGATCATCCTCGGCAACATCCTCTCCGGCGGGTTCGGCGGCGGTGGCGGAGGCGGGGGTTGGACATCGACCACCTACGGTGGCTCGCAGGGTGGCGGCGACGGCGGGTGGCTCGGCGGCGGCGGCCGGTTCTAACCGATCAGCCGGCCCGCCAGGTAGCCCGCGACGGCATCCAGCCCGATCCGTTCCTGCGTCATGGCGTCCCGTTCGCGCACGGTGACCGCGTGGTCCTGCAGGGTGTCGAAATCGACCGTCACGCAGAACGGCGTGCCGATCTCGTCCTGGCGGCGATAGCGCCGGCCGATCGCCCCGGCGTCGTCGAATTCGACGTTGAAGTTCCTGCGCAGTTCGGCCGCCAGGTCACGGGCCTTGGGGCTCAGGTCGGCGTTCCGCGACAGCGGCAAAACCGCGGCCTTCACCGGTGCCAGCCGCGGGTCAAGCCGCAGCACCGTGCGCTTGTCCACCCCGCCCTTGGCGTTGGGGGCCTCATCCTCGCAGTAGGCGTCCACCAGGAATGCCATGAACGAACGGGTCAGTCCCGCAGCGGGTTCGATGACATAGGGGATGAAACGGGTGTCGGCGGCCTGATCGTAGAACGACAGGTCGGTGCCGGAGTGCTGCGAATGGGTCTTCAGGTCGAAGTCGGTCCGGTTGGCGATCCCCTCGAGTTCACCCCACGGGTTGCCCTGGAAACCGAACTTGTACTCGATGTCGGTGGTTCCGGCCGAGTAGTGCGACAGCTTCTCCAAGGGGTGCTCGTAGAGCCGAAGGTTGTCGCGGTCGATCCCGAGATCGACGTACCACTGTAGCCGGGTCTCGATCCAGTACTGGTGCCACTGCCGGGCGGTGTCGGGTTCGACGAAGAATTCCATCTCCATCTGCTCGAACTCCCGGGTGCGGAAGATGAAGTTGCCCGGGGTGATCTCGTTACGGAAGCTCTTACCGATCTGGCCGATGCCGAACGGTGGCTTCTTCCGTGACGTGGTGACCACGTTGGCGAAATTGACGAAGATCCCCTGCGCGGTCTCGGGCCGCAGGTAGTGCAGGCCCTCCTCACTCTCGATCGGACCGAGGAAGGTCTTGAGCATCATGTTGAACTCGCGCGGTTCGGTCCACTGCCCCTTGGTGCCGCAGTCCGGGCAGACGATGTCGGTCATCGGCACCGACTCGGGGTCGACTTCTGTTTTTTCTTTGAGCGCCTTCTTCTCCGCCCACGCCTCCTGCATGTGGTCCTGACGGTGCCGCTTATGGCACTGCAGGCACTCCACCAGTGGGTCGTTGAACACCTCGACGTGCCCGGAGGCCACCCACACCTCCCGCGGCAGGATGATCGAGGAGTCCAGGCCGACGACATCCTCGCGGCCGGTGACGACCGACTGCCACCACTGTCGCTTGATGTTCTCCTTCAGTTCCACCCCCAGCGGCCCGTAGTCCCAGGCTGACCGGGTGCCGCCGTAGATCTCACCGGCCGGGTACACCAGTCCACGGCGCTTGGCCAGGTTGACGACGGAATCAATGACGGACGCCACGGCGGGGTGCACTCCTTGCCTGTTCACGGTGTCTGCTCACAGCAAACCGCACTTAGCCTAGGCGAATGCCCGGCCCGGCTTTGACACGAGTCACCGCCCGTGGAATCGTAAGTGGAAATGGTTTCCAGTAGCGGTCCACGCGCGGCCGGCGCCGGCGTGCGTGCCACCCGGCAGCGCGGGGCGATCATCGAACTCCTGGACGCCGTCGAAGAGTTCCGCTCGGCCCAGGAACTGCACGACGAACTTCGCCGGCGCGGCGAGAACATCGGCCTGACCACGGTCTACCGGACACTGCAGACTCTGGCGGCCACCGATCAGATCGATATGGTCCGCACCGACACCGGCGAATCGGTCTACCGCCGATGCGCGGCGCCGCACCACCACCATCATCTGGTCTGCCGCGGATGCGGGTCCGCCGTCGAGGTCAGCGGCCGTGAGGTGGAGGCGTGGGCCGCCGAGGTCGCCGCCGCGCACGGGTTTACCGATGTGACCCACACCATCGAACTGTTCGGCACCTGCTCGGACTGCCGACGGCCCTAGACCAGCGCCCGCCGCGCCGACACGCCGCCGTCGAGCACCATCAACATCAGCGTCTGCAGCGCCCGATCGTCGAGGCCGCCGGCCGGAAAGTTGTAGCGCAGCATCACATCTGCTTGAGCCTCTTCCTGTCCACCGGCCTGCTCGGACATGGTGACCGTCCCCAGCATCGTCGTGTGGGCAAGTGCGGCAACGCTTTTGCCTAGCTCGGCGTCATTCGGCAGATCCCAGGCCAGCATCTGGGTCAGCGACACCATCTCCAGCCCCTCGGCGATCGTGACCACCCGAAGCGACGCGACGGTGCCGTCGTGCCGGACGGTCAGCGCGCCGTCGTCCTCGGTTTCGACGGACAGCACGGCGGCCAGGACTTCGCCCAGCCGATCAGTGAGAGCCATCAGGCGCGACCGAAACGGCGGTTCCGGTGCACGTACTCCTCACACGCCGCCCACAGGTCGCGACGGTCGTAGTCGGGCCAGAGCTTGTCCTGGAACACATACTCGGCGTAGGCCGCCTGCCACAGCATGAAGTTGCTCGCCCGCTGCTCCCCCGAAGTCCGGATGAACAGGTCGACATCGGGGATATCGGGCCGGTGCAGATGCTCGGTGATGGTGCGCTCGCCGACCCGTTCCGGGTCGAGCCGGCCCGCGGCGGCCTCGCGGGCGATGCTGCGCGCCGCTTCGGCGATCTCCGCGCGGCCGCCGTAGTTGACGCAGTAGTTGACGGTGATCACCCGGTTGTCGACCGTCATCTCCTCGGCGATATCGAACTCCTTGATCACACTGCGCCACATGCGCGCCCTGGAGCCGACCCAGCGCATCCGCACACCCATGATGTCGAGGTTCTCCCGGCGCCGCCGCACCACCTCGCGGTTGAAGCCCATCAGGAAACGCACCTCGTCGGTGCTGCGCCTCCAGTTCTCCGTGGAGAACGCATAGACACTCAAATGCTTGATGCCCAATTCGATTGCACCACAGGTGATGTCGATCAGGACAGCCTCACCCATCTTGTGGCCCTCGGTGCGACTCAGTCCGCGCTGAGTGGCCCACCGGCCGTTACCGTCCATCACGATCGCGACATGCCGGGGCAGCTGGTCGGCCGGGATCGGCGGTGGGGCCGCCTTTGAGGGGTGTTGCGGCGGCCGGCGCGGACCGCCCTCCGGTGTGGCCGGCAGTTCCGGGAACACCACCGGCCAGGCGGAGGTGTCGGGGAAGATCGGGTAGGCGTCGGGCGCAGGGGGCAGCTGGGGATACTGCTCCCGCCGCCTGCGTTCAGCCCCCCGCAAGGAGCTGGCCACCCGGTCCATCGCCATGGGGCACATCCTGCCTGAAGATCTCCGAACCTCCGGTAGCGGGCTGGGAGTGGACACGTTCGACCAGCGGCAACGTCCGCAGCTGACGTTCCAGATGCCACTGCAGATGCGCGGCCACCAGGCCACTGGCCTGCCCGCGGTGTGAGGCCGACGACGACTCCGCGGCCACCCAGTCCCCCTCATACAGCGCCGCCATCAGGTCCACGACGGCCTGTGGCGGGGTAGCCGATCCGGACGGACGGCAGTGCATGCACACGCTGCCGCCGGCGGCGATGTGGAAGGCGCGGTGCGGGCCGGGGGCCGCGCAGCGCGCGCACTCGGTCAGCGACGGGGCCCACCCGGCGATACCCATGGCGCGCAGCAGGTAGGCGTCGAGTACCAGCTCACGCGGTCGGGTGCCGTCGGCGACCGCCCGCAGCGCCCCGACCGTCAGCCGGTGCAGCGCCGGGGCCGGCGCGCGCTCCTCACCGGCCAGCCGTTCGGC
>LFFF01000030.1 GCA_001510415.1 Actinobacteria bacterium casp-actino6
CCCTCCTCGAGTCGCTCGGGGTTGGTGACGAACAGATCGTCGCCGACGATCTGCACCCGGTCGCCGATCGCCGTCGTCAACGCCACCCAGCCGTCCCAGTCATCCTCGTCCAGCGGATCCTCGATGGACACCAGCGGGTAGGCATCCAGCAGGCCGGCATAGAACTCACCCAGTTCGGCGGCGGTCCGGATCTGCTTCTCGAAGTTGTAGCCGGATCCCTTGGTGAAGAACTCGGTGGCCGCCACGTCCAAAGCCAGTGCGACGTCGACACCCGGCTTGAACCCCGCCGATTCGATGGCCGAGCAGATCAGGTCCAGGGCCGCCCGGGTCCCTGCGACGTCGGGGGCGAACCCGCCCTCGTCACCCAGGCCGGTGTTGAGTCCCTGCTTCTTGAGCACCGCCTTGAGCGCGTGATACACCTCGGCGCCCCAGCGCAGCGCTTCCTTGAAGTTGGGGGCTCCGATCGGGGCGACCATGAACTCCTGCACGTCCACGCCGGTGTCGGCGTGCGCCCCGCCGTTGAGGATGTTCAACATCGGCACCGGGAGGATGTGCGCGTTCGGGCCGCCGAGGTAGCGGAACAACGGCAGGTCGGCCGAGTCGGCGGCGGCCTTGGCCACCGCAAGCGAAACCCCCAGGATGGCGTTGGCGCCCAGTCGGGACTTGCCGGACGTGCCGTCAAGGTCGACCAGCGCCTGATCCACGAGTCGCTGATCGTCGGCGGCCAGGCCGATGACGGCGGGGGCGATCTCGTCCAGGACCGCCTCGACGGCCTTATGCACACCCTTGCCGCCGTAGCGGGTGCCGCCGTCGCGCAACTCGACGGCCTCATGCTCACCAGTGGAGGCGCCGGAGGGGACGGCGGCACGGGCCATGGTGCCGTCGATGAGGGCCACCTCGACCTCGACGGTCGGATTGCCGCGGGAGTCGAGGATTTCGCGGGCTGCCACCTGCTCGATGATGGGCACGGACTTCTCCTTGCTGGGGGACGACTGACTGTCGATCAGCCTAGAGGGTCGAGGCCCCCGCGGGGCCGCAGTCGGCAGGTCGGCTAGCGCGGGTGACCGGCCGCGTAGGCGGTGGCCCAGTCCCGCACCGCCCGGGCATACGGCTCGGACTGGTTATAGGCCCGCAGCGCATTCATCCAGCCGCGGGGAGTCGACATGTCCTTGCCCCGGAAGCACAGGTACCCGGCCGCCGACAGCGCGGCGTCGTCGAAATTGTCGGGGCTGATCTCCCGGTCGTTATTGGCGTCCACACCGTACAACCGCCAGGTTTCGGGGATGAACTGCATGGGGCCCATCGCCCTGGCGTAGACCTGTTCCCCGTCCGTGGACGCCTCCCGGTCGATGATTGCGAGGTTCCCGTTGGTCCCGTCGAGGCGCACCCCGCGGATGGGCGGGCTGACGTCGCCGTTTGGCGCGATCTCGGCACCGCGATACGTGCCGTGGTGGCTCTCCACCATGCCGATTCCGGCCAGCGTGGTCCAGGACAGGTGACAGCCCGGATTCTCCACCTGGGCCACCCGGGCCGCGTAGGCGTAGGCCTCCAGCGCCGAGATCGGGATGCCGAGCGCCGGTGCGCGGTGTTCGGCCCATGGCCGCAGTTGGTCGGCCGGCCGGCCGGCGACGTTCATGTCGATGGCCGGCACCGGGTCACCCGCCGGCGGCGGCACGCCCCCCGGAACGGGCGGACCGGGTATCAGGGATGAGCATCCGGACGCGAGCAGCATCGCCGTCGCCGCGACGGTGACGGTCCGCACCCAGCGTGACAACGACACGAAACTCCCACTCCCCCGGGCCTTTGCCTTTACATCGTTTGCCTTTACATCGTCCCACGGGGCAGATTTCGTTAGCCGGGACCGAACCGCGGTGTCGGCTCACCAAGGTGGATCCGCCACACCTCGGCGCCGATCGGCCCGGAACCGCCGGCGGCCTGCTCAGCGGCTCGCACGGCGTCCATGAACTCCAGTACCGCGGTCCGCACATCGTTCTCGGCATCGCCACCGGCGCTCACCGCCACCGAGGTCAGCGCGGGCGGGATCAGCTCCGGTGGCACACCGGCCGCCGCCACCCGTTCGAGCACCTTCTGGGCCAGCGCGAGCGCAGGCTGGCCAGTCGGCAGGCCGTCCACGCAGGACCCCGCGCCGGGCCTCTGCGACTTTTCCAGGGCCTTGCGCTGCTCCCATTGGGCCAGCTGGTCCTCCAGGGTTATCGGCTCACCGGCCAACACGGCCGGCACCCGGTGACCGAGCTTGCGGATCAGCGCGTCGGCGACATCGTCGATGGTGAACGGATGCTCGGGCGACTCCTGGGCGATACGCGCATGGAAAAGCACCTGCAGCAGCACATCACCGAGTTCGTCGCGCACCTCACCGGCGTTCCCGCCGCGGACCGCGTCGAAAAGCTCGTAGGTCTCCTCGAGCAGATAGCGGCGCAGCGAGTCGTGGGTCTGCTCGCCCTCCCACGGACCCGACGTCCGCAGCGTGTCCATGATCTCCACCGCGTCGACGAGGCGCTCGCCGGGCCGGGGCGCCGCGACGGCCAGCAGTCGTTCACCGGCGGCCAACCGGTCCCGCACATCGGGGTGGCCAGGATCAGACGACAGCAACACCGGCGCGGCGGGACCGATCAGCGCCGACCGGGCCGACGGCAGTGACCACTGCACCCGAATCGGCATCTCCTCGGTGTACTGGACATCGCCGCCGAGCATCTCCACGGCTTCGATCGGCACCAGGGCCGGGCGGCGCGGATCGACCAGGATCACCGTCATCGCGCCGCCCCCTTCCCGCCGGGTGTGAACGTCGTTATATCAATTTCGCCCTTCGGGCGGCCGTCAAGTGCGAGAAGTAGGTCGACCGCCATCTGCACGAGTTCACGATCTCGGATGCGGGGCGCACCCACCGCGTCGGTGGCCCGCGGGATGGGAACCTGGACTGCCGCCGTGGTCGCCCGATAGCGGGCCGCGGGGTACATCCGCGCCAACCGCACCTGTGCTGAGTCGGCCAGGGTCAGCGGCGCCACCCGCAGCGTCGCCGCGGAGCCGGTTGCGGTGGCGGCGAGTTCGCTAACGCCGTAGTGGCGGCACAGCAAGCGCAGCCGGGCCACCGCAATCAGGCGCTCGGCCGGCTGCGGCAACGGACCGTAGCGGTCGACGAGTTCGTCGACCACCGCGGCGATCCCCGCCTCGTCGGCCGCCGAAGCCAGCCGTCGGTAAGCCTCCAGCCGCAACCGGTCACTGCCGATGTAATCCGGCGGCAGGTGAGCATCGACGGGCAGGTCGATACGGACATCCTTGGCCTCTTCGGCGACCGGCACCGCGGTGCCGTCCGAAGCCGCCCGGAGGGCCGCGCGATAGGCCTCCACCGCCTCCCCGACCAGCCGCACATACAGGTCGAAGCCGACGCCGGCGACGTGACCGGACTGCTCGGCGCCCAAGACGTTGCCCGCACCGCGAATCTCGAGGTCCTTCAACGCAACCGCCATACCGGCGCCGAGTTCGTTGTTCTGCGCGATGGTGGCCAGCCGATCGTGGGCGGTCTCGGTGAGCGGGGTGTCGCGCGGGTACAGAAAGTAGGCGTAGCCGCGCTCCCGGCTGCGGCCCACCCGGCCGCGCAATTGATGCAACTGGGACAGGCCGAAGGTGTCGGCCCGCTCCACGATCAGGGTGTTGGCGTTGGAGATGTCCAGCCCGGTCTCCACGATCGTGGTGCAGACCAGGATGTCGAACTCGCGGTTCCAGAAGCCCGCCACGGTGCGCTCAAGCATCTCCTCGGGCATCTGGCCGTGCGCGACGGCAACCCGCGCCTCGGGTACCAGCGCGCTGACCCGCGCCGCCGCCTCGTCGATGGTCCGAACCCGGTTGTGCACGTAGAACACCTGCCCGTCGCGCAGCAGTTCCCGGCGCAGCGCGGCGGCGACCTGTTTGTCGTCGTGCGGTCCGACATAGGTCAGCACCGGATACCGCTCTTCGGGCGGGGTGAGGATGGTCGACATCTCCCGGATGCCGGCCAGGCTCATCTCCAGGGTGCGCGGGATCGGGGTGGCGCTCATCGTCAGCACGTCCACGTGGGTGCGCAGGGCCTTGATGTGCTCCTTGTGTTCGACGCCGAAGCGCTGTTCCTCATCGACCACCACCAGTCCGAGGTCCTTCCAGAGCACCCCGGTCTGCAACAACCGGTGGGTGCCGATCACGATGTCCACGCTGCCGTCGGCCATACCGGCGATGACCGCCTTGGATTCGGCCGGGTCGGTGAACCGCGACAGGCCTTTGACCGTCACCGGGAAGCCGGCCATCCGCTCGATGAAGGTCTGCAGGTGCTGATCGGCCAGCAGTGTGGTGGGCACCAGCACCGCGACCTGTTTGCCGTCCTGCACCGCTTTGAACGCCGCCCGCACCGCGATCTCGGTCTTGCCGTAGCCCACATCGCCGCAGATGACCCGGTCCATCGGTACCGGCTTCTCCATATCGGACTTGACCTCCGATATGGCGGTCAACTGGTCGACAGTCTCGGTGAACCCGAACGCGTCCTCCATCTCGGCCTGCCAGGGGCTGTCCGGGGCGAACGCGTGCCCGGGGGCGGCCTGCCGCTTGGCGTAGAGCGCCACGAGTTCACCGGCGATCTCGCGAACGGCCTTGCGCGCCTTGGTCTTGGTGTTGGCCCAGTCGCTGCCGCCGAGCCTGCTCAGACTGGGCTGCTCGCCGCCGACATAGCGGGACAGCTGGTCGAGGGAGTCCATCGGGACGAAGAGCTTGTCGGCCTGCTGTCCGCGTTTGCCGGCGTACTCGAGCACCAGGTACTCGCGGCGGGCACCGCCGACCGTGCGCTCGACCATCTCCACGAACCGGCCGATGCCGTGCTGGTCGTGTACCACCAGATCGCCGGCGATCAGCGCCAGCGGGTCGACGGTGTTGCGGCGCCGCGCCGCCAGCCGCCGGCCCTCCGGTCCGGTGGCACGGTTGCCGGTGAGGTCGGTTTCGGTGATCACCACCAGTCCGGCCCCGGGCACGATGATTCCGCCGTGCAGCGGGCCTTTCAGCACACCGACGACGCCCGGGCGGGGCGGATCACCGGGTTCGAGCATGGCGGCGGGGGTGTCATGCTCGGCAAGTTGCTCGACGACGCGGTGGGCGATACCCACCCCGGGGGCCACGACTGCGGCGAGTCCGCCGGTCAGCACATGGGCGCGCAGCATGGCGAAGATCTCCTCGACGCCGGACTGCTGACCCCGGGCCGCCGACGGCGCCGGGCGCACCTCGAGATCGAATGCGCCCTCGGACGAGAGCTGCCCGATCGTCCACCACGGGTGGCCGCCGTCGCGCGCTGCCGTCCGCACCTCCTCGAGCCCGCGGAACCCCGACCCGCCCAGTTGCTCGACGTCGATCGGGGCGTCTCCGCCGACGGCGGCCACCGACCAGGACGCCTCGAGGAATTCCCGACCGGTCTTGATCAAGTCGGCCGCGCGGGTCCGGACCTTCTCCGGGTCGCACACCAGCAGCGGGGTTCCGGCCGGCAGGTGGTCGACCAGCAGCCCGAGATCGTCGTGGCGAAGTACCGGTGCCAGCGCCTCCATACCGTCGACCGGGATGCCTTCGGCGAGTTTGGCCAGCATGTCCGCCACACCGCCGGTGACGCTGTTCTCGTCGCGGGGTGAGTGCGCCGCCAATTGCGCTGCCCGGGAACGGACTTCCTCGGTGAGCAGCAGCTCTCGGCATGGCACCGCGACGATCACGCCGGCATCGAGTTCGGGGAGGGACCGTTGGTCGGCGACGGAGAACATCCGCATCTCGGCAACCTCGTCACCCCAGAACTCGACGCGTACCGGATGTTCGGCGGTGGGCGGGAAGATGTCGAGGATCCCGCCGCGGACCGCGAACTCCCCTCGCCGGGCCACCATGTCGACCCGCGAATAGGCCAGTTCGACCAGTCGCGTCACCAGTCGCTCGAAGTCGAACTCGACCCCCGGCGCGAGGATGACGGGCTCGATATCGACCAGGTCGGCAATCATCGGCTGCAGCAGCGAGCGCACCGTGGTCACCACGACCTGCAGTGGCGGCCCCAATCGATCATCGTCCGGGTGAGCCAGCCTGCGCAGCAGCAACATCCGGGCGCCGACGGTGTCCACCCCCGGCGAGAGCCGTTCATGCGGCAGGGTCTCCCAGGATGGGAACATCGCCGCAGCGCGGCCGAATACGCCGCGCAGTTCGGCAGTGAGGTCGTCGGCCTCCCGCCCGGTCGCCGTGACCACCAGCAGTGGGCCGCCGCGTGCCAGCGCGCAGGCGGCGAACAACTGGGCGCTGACCGGGCCGACAACCGCCAACTCGTCGGGACGGCCGGAGGCACGGTCGGCGAGGGCGGCGAATGCCGGAGCGCTGAGCGCGGTATCAACCAGTCCTGCCAACGGGTTCTGGACGTGGAGGAGCCCCGGTGCGGTCATGATGGGGTCATCCTAGGTAGGGACACAGAAACCGTTGCGGCGGGCCGCGATTCGCGGCACCACTACCCTCCCTGCAATTGCGGGTCGACCTCGAGGTTGATCAATCCGTTCCACATCATGTTGACCAGGTGGGCGGCCACCACCTCTTTCTTGGGCTCCCGTGCGTCCAGCCACCACTGGGCGGTCATCGTCACCGAGCCCACCAACGCCTGGGCGTACAGCGGTGCCAGGTCCGGATCCAGGCCGCGGCGAGAGAAGTCGCCGGCCAGGATCGAGGAGACTTGGCTCACGGCGTCGTTGATCAGGCTGGAGTAGGTGCCCGAACTGATCGCGGCCGGGGAGTCGCGGAGCAGCAGCCGAAAGCCGTCGGTGCGCTCCTCGACATAGGTCAGCAGGGCCAACACCACCGTTTCCACGCGCGGGCGGTAGCGGTTATTGGTCAGCGAGGACGTGATGCCGTCCAGCAGGGCCGACATCTCCCGGTCGACGACCACTGCGTACAGGCCCTCTTTACCGCCGAAGTGCTCATAGACCACGGGTTTGGATACCCCGGCACGCTGGGCGACCTCCTCGACGGAGGTGCTCTCGTAGCCGCGCTCGGCAAACAGCGTCCGGGCGATGTTGATCAACTGGTGGCGGCGTTCACTGCCGGTCATCCGGACCCGCGGTGGCCGCTGCTGACTCTCCGATGCCGCCACGGCTATCAGGGTACCCAGGTGGACTACCATTTCTCACGGATGATCCGCCGTGGTGTAATCGGCAGCACCTCTGATTTTGGTTCAGATAGTTCAGGTTCGAGTCCTGGCGGCGGAGCGAGGCTTGCCGAGCGACCATCAGGAGCGGAGCGAGGCTTGCCGAGCGACCATCAGGAGCGGAGCGAGGCTTGCCGACCCCGCGACTGTGCGGGTAGGTACGGTCGAATCGGCGTGTCCCGTACGACACCGCACACTCGGAGGTCCGCGATGACGGCGAGGTTCCCATGAACACCACCGACTCCGCAGTCCTGGTACTGGCGGCCGGCGCCGGCACCCGGATGCGGTCCGACACCCCCAAGGTTCTGCACACCCTGGGCGGGCGCAGCATGCTCTCGCACGCCCTGCACGCCGTCGCCAAACTCGCGCCGCAGCATCTGGTGGTGGTGCTGGGCAAGGACCGTGAGCGCATCGGCAAGGCGGTCGGCGAACTCGCCGAGCACCTGGGCCGTGACGTCGAGGTCGCAGTCCAGGACCAGCAGTTGGGCACCGGTCACGCGGCGATGTGCGGGTTGTCGGCGCTGCCGGCGGAATTCGACGGGACGGTGGTGGTCACCTCCGGGGACATTCCACTGCTGGACGCCGAAACCCTGGCCGATCTGATCGTCACCCACCGGGCCGAGCCCGCCGCGGTCACCGTGCTGACCACGACGGTGCCGGATTCGACGGGATACGGCCGCATCCTGCGTACCCAGGACGGCGAGGTCATCGCCATCGTCGAGGAGACCGACGCCACCCCGCAGCAGCGGGCCATCCGGGAGGTCAACGCGGGCATCTACGCCTTCGACATCACCGAACTGCGGTCGGCTCTGAGCCGGTTGTCCTCCGACAACGCCCAGCATGAGCTGTACCTGACCGATGTCATCTCGATCGTGCGGGCCGACGGCCGGGTGGTTCAGGCCAAGCATGTCGATGACGCGGCCCTGGTCGCGGGCGTCAACGACCGGGCTCAGCTGTCCGATCTCGCCGCCGAACTGAACCGGCGCATCGTCGCCGCCCACCAGCGGGCCGGAGTCACCGTGGTGGACCCGGCAAACACCTGGATCGACGTGGACGTGGCGATCGGCCGGGACACCGTGGTGCAGCCCGGTACCCAGCTGCTCGGCGGCACCCGGATCGGTGCCCGCTGCCGGATCGGCCCGGACACCACGCTGGCCGACGTCCATGTCGGCGAGGACGCCTCGGTGGTCCGCACCCACGGCAGCGAATCGCTCATCGGGGACGGCGCCGACGTCGGGCCGTTCACCTTTCTGCGGCCGGGCAGCCGGCTGGGCGCCGAGGGTAAGCTCGGCGCTTTCGTCGAGACCAAGAACGCCTCGATCGGCGCCGGCACGAAGGTGCCGCACCTGACCTACGTCGGTGATGCCGACATCGGCGACCACAGCAACATCGGCGCCTCCAGCGTGTTCGTCAACTACGACGGTGAGACCAAGAGCCGGACCACCGTCGGATCCCATGTCCGCACCGGCAGTGACACCATGTTCGTAGCACCGGTCACCGTCGGTGACGGTGCCTACACCGGCGCAGGCACCGTGCTGCGCGAGGATGTGCCGCCGGGGGCGCTCGCCGTCTCGTCGGGACGGCAACGTGTCATCGAGGATTGGGTGCTGCACAACCGGCCGGACAGCGACTCCGCCCGCGCAGCCGCCCGGGCGAAAGCCGAATCCGGCGACCCCGAGCAGGTCTGAGGGCCGCCGAACACCGTACGATGAGCCGCGAACCGACCCCCGAACGGCAAGGGCAGCGCAGTGGGCACCGAGTGGATTGACAACCGCAAGAACCTGATGCTGTTCTCCGGCCGGGCGCACCCCGAGTTGGCCGAGCAGGTCGCCAAGGAACTCGACGTCAGCGTCACCGCGCAGACGGCCCGTGATTTCGCCAACGGGGAGATCTTTGTCCGGTTCGATGAGTCGGTGCGCGGCTGCGACGCGTTCGTGCTGCAGTCCCATCCCGCGCCGCTGAACAAGTGGCTGATGGAACAGCTGCTGATGATCGACGCGCTCAAGCGCGGCAGCGCCAAGCGGATCACCGCGATCCTGCCGTTCTACCCCTATGCCCGTCAGGACAAGAAGCACCGCGGCCGCGAGCCGATTTCGGCCCGCCTGGTGGCTGACCTGCTCAAGACCGCCGGGGCGGACCGGATCGTGTCGGTGGACCTGCACACCGATCAGATCCAGGGTTTTTTCGACGGCCCGGTGGACCACATGCGGGCGCAGAACCTGCTGACGGGCTACATCTACGACAACTACGCCACCGAGAACATCGTGGTGGTGTCCCCGGACTCCGGGCGGGTGCGGGTGGCCGAGAAATGGGCCGACTCGCTCGGCGGCGCGCCACTGGCGTTCATTCACAAGACCCGCGACCCCCGGGTGCCCAATCAGGTGGTGTCCAACCGGGTGGTCGGCGAGGTCGAGGGCAAGACCTGCGTGCTGACCGACGACATGATCGACACCGGCGGCACCATCGCCGGTGCAGTGCGACTGCTGCGCGAGGACGGGGCTAAGGACGTCATCATCGCCGCCACCCACGGCGTGCTGTCCGATCCGGCCGCCGAGCGACTGGCCGGCTGCGGTGCCCGCGAGGTGGTCGTCACCAACACCCTGCCGATCGACGAATCCAAGCGGTTCCCCCAGTTGACGGTGCTGTCAATCGCCCCGCTGCTGGCCAGCACAATCCGCGCCGTCTTCGAAAACGGCTCGGTGACAGGTCTTTTCGACGGAGACGCATAGATCAGTGCCGATATGAGACACCCCGCACGATACCGGCGGATCGCAGCCGCCGCTCTCGCCGCGACCACCCTCGCAACCGGCTGCCAGGCACATACCGCGGACTACTCGTCGCTGGCGACGACCAGCCCGCGCAGCACCGAGGAGACCTCGGCGGCCAACCCGACCCCGATCGCCCAGTACCTGTCCGGTCTCGGCGTCACCGGCGAGCAGCTACCGCTGGACGAGCTCACCGATATCACTGTGACACTGCCCCGGCCACCGGGGTGGAGCACCTACGACAACCCGAACTTCTCTCCCGGCACCGAGGCGATCGCCAAGAACAACAACTATCCGACCGCACTGGTCATGGTGTTCAAGCTGGACGGGAATTTCGACGTTGCCGCGGCTCTCCAGCATGCCGACGACGATGCCGAGCTGACCACTAACTTCAAGCGGCTGAACTACTCCGACGCCGACTTCAACGGCTTCCCGTCGGCGATGATCGAGGGCAGCTACGACAGCGGCTCGACAAGGCTGCACGCCTACAACCGCATCGTGATCCCGGTGACGCCCGAGTTCGACCGCTACCTGGTGCAATTCACCGTCACAACGCTGGCCGAACAGGCGGCGGCCGAGGCGCCGGATGTGCTGAAAGTCATCGAAGGTTTCTCCGTCGCCGTGAAGTAGGTTCGTGCCCATGAGTTGGACAGCCGCCGATCTTCCGTCGTTCGCCGGGCGGACCGCCATCGTCACCGGCGCCAACAGCGGCCTGGGTCTGGTCACCGCCCGAGAACTCGCCCGCGCCGGCGCCCGGGTGATCCTGGCCTGCCGCAATGTCGACAAGGGCGAGGCAGCCGCGGCCGGAATGACCGGCGACGTCCAGGTGCGCCGGCTGGATCTGCAGGATCTGGCATCGGTGCGGGATTTCGCCGACACCGTCGCGGTGGTCGACGTACTGATCAACAACGCCGGCATCATGGCCGTGCCGTACGCGCTGACCCGCAACGGCTTCGAAAGCCAGATCGGCACCAACCATCTCGGCCACTTCGCCCTCACCACCCTGCTGCTGCCCAAGATCAGCGACCGGGTAGTGACGGTGTCATCGCTGATGCACTGGACGGGCGCGATCAGCCTCAAGGACCTCAACTGGAAGGCCCGGCCCTACTCGGCGTGGCTGGCCTACGGTCAGTCCAAGCTGGCCAACCTGCTGTTCACCAGCGAACTGCAGCGGCGGCTGACCGCTGCCGGTTCCCCGATCAAGGCCCACGCCGCCCACCCCGGCTACTCGGCGACCAACCTGCAGGGCCACACCGGCAATCCGGCCGGGACCAGATTCTGGACGATGGCCAACACGCTGACCGGAACCAGTGCCGAGTACGGGGCCAACCCCACGCTGTACGCGGCCTCGACCAACCTGCCGCCGGACAGTTTCATCGGCCCCAAATTCGGTGCCCGGGGCCCGGTCAGCACCGTGGGCCGCAGCCCGCTGGCGCGTAACGCCAGGACCGCTCAAGGTCTGTGGAGGCTGTCCGAGCAGCTCACCGGCATCGAATTTCCGCTATAGGGGCCGGTCGGCTACCCTTGGCAGCGCGTCACGGCGAGGGTGGTCAGGCCACCGTTATCGACGAGGCCCGGGAATACCAACGCCCGCCTTCGCTGTGCAGGAGACTCACCGAAGGCAGGAGCACCGATCATGGCCAAGGCCGCAACCACCAACAAGCTCACCGTTGACGTGCGCACCAGCACCGGTAAGGGCGCCTCGCGCCGCGCACGCCGAGAAGGCAAGGTTCCCGCGGTCCTCTACGGTCACGGCAGCGAGCCCCAGCATCTCGAACTCAACGCCCGCGACTTCGCCGCGGTTCTGCGTCACTCCGGCACCAACGCGGTTCTGGTCCTGGACGTCAACGGCCAGGAGCAGTTGGCGCTGACCAAGGCGCTGGCCATTCACCCGATCCGGCGCACCATCACCCATGCCGACCTGATCATCGTGCGCCGCGGCGAGAAGGTGACCGTCGAGGTTTCCGTCGTTGTCGAGGGCGAGGCCGAGTCCGGCACCCTGGTGACCCAGGACGCCACCACGATCGAGATCGAGGCCGAGGCGCTGTCCATCCCGGAGAGCCTGACGGTCTCGGTCGAGGGCGTCGGAGAGGGCACCCAGATCCTCGCCGGCGAGGTTCCGCTGCCGTCCGGCGTCACCCTGGTCAGCGACCCGGAGATGCTGGTGGTCAACATCGTTGCGGCCCCATCCGCCGAGGAGCTCGAGTCCGAGGGCGGCGGCGAGTCCTTGGAGGAGCAAGCCACCGAGGCCGCCGAGGCCGCCGCCGAGGGCGAGTCGGCCGGGTCCGAGTAAGGCCGCGTGGCCGAGCCACTGCTGGTCGTCGGACTGGGCAACCCCGGACCGCAGTACGCCAAGACCCGGCACAACATCGGGTTCATGGTCGCCGACATTCTTGCCGCACGCGTCGGCGGGTCCTTCAAGGTACACAAAAAGTCCGGAGCCGAGGTCGTCACCGGACGCCTGGGGCACCGCCCCGTCGTGCTGGCAAAACCGCGCTGCTACATGAACGAGTCGGGCCGGCAGGTCGGTCCGCTGGCCAAGTTCTACTCGGTGCCCGCGGCCGATGTCATCGTCATCCACGACGAACTCGATATCGACTTCGGCCGGGTGCGGCTGAAGCTTGGTGGCGGCGAAGGCGGCCACAACGGATTGCGCTCGGTAGCGAACGCTTTGGGCTCGAAGGATTTTCAGCGGGTCCGCATCGGCATCGGGCGTCCGCCGGGGCGCAAGGATCCGGCGGCGTTCGTGCTGGAACCATTCACCTCAACCGAGCGGGGTGAGGTGCCGACGATCTGCGAGCAGGCCGCCGACGCGACCGAACTGCTCATCGAGGCGGGTCTGGAGACCGCACAGAATCAGGTGCACGCCTGGTGATTTGCCGAGCGCGCAACGGGCTGGACTACCGCTAGCGGGCACCCGGCATGCCCAGCCAGGGGAACACCGGCTGGTTGGCCGGCGGGGCCGTCGTCCCGGGCCGAGCCTTGATCGACGTGCTGCCACTGGTCTGGCAGATGGTCTTGGTCTCGCCGTCCTGGCAGGTGGACCGGGCACCCGCGACGGGCGCCGACATCCCCGCCACGACAGCCAAACCCGCTATCAGAACCGCCGCCCTGGCTGAACCGGCCATGATCAACTTCCCCTTTCGGGCTGCCGCCCTGATGACTGCACCCGGTGCGAACCGCTCACACTCGTCGTCGGTGCTTGGCACCAAAATACAACGCACGGCCCATCCCCGAGGAGATGAGCCGCGCGTCGGAAAGGCTGACCGCTACCGGCGGGCGCCGGGCATGCCCAACCACGGGAACATCGGCAGGTTGGCCGGCGGCGCCGTCGTCCCCGGCCGAGCCTTGATCGACACACTGCCATTGGTCTGGCAGATGGTCGTGGTGTTGGTGTCCTGGCAGGTCGGCCGGGCGCCCGCGACGGGAGCCGACATCCCCGCCACAACAGCCAGACCCGCCACCAGAACTGCCGCCTTGGCTGAACCGGTCATCATGTACTTCCCCTTTCGGGCTGCCGCCCTGGTAACTGGACCCTGCGACGTCAGCTCACTCATCAGGGCAGGCCGACACCACGACCACGGCATCAGGGCCGAGGGGAGTCTCATTGTCTTGGGCCTTCTTGATCGCATCCAACCGAGCGTCCTCGACGGTCGCGCCGGCGCCGCCGGCCACCACGTATGTCTCATCCGAGGCCACCGACGCGATGCAGACGTTGTCATTGGTGACCTCATCGGCGGTGCACTCGACGCCGCCGGCATCCTCGCAGGCCTTGATGACCTTCGCCGACGCCTCGTCATTGGTGGGGGCGGTCGCCTTGAAACCCACGATCATGTTGGTGGAGGGGTCATTGTCGCCAACCATGTCGGTGAACTCACCGGTGCCGACGGCCACCGACATGTCCTCGACGACGGCCTTGGTCTCGGTGGCACTCGGGGTCTCCGACTTCGAGCACCCCGTCACCATTCCGCCGGCGAGAACGCCCGCCGCTACGATCGCCCAAACCACACGGGTATTCGACATGCCGTCCTCTCCTGGTTTCGCTTGGCCGTCAGCGTACTAGACGAATCTCGCTGCCGCCCCGGCAGCAAGACTTTGCCGCGCAGGGCTCAGGTGACCAGTGTCAGCGAGGTGGAGCGACGCAGCTTGCCCGAGGGTGTCTTCGGGATGGTGCCGGGTCCGAGCACCACGACGTTGCGGGGGCGGACGTCGACTTCTCCGACCACTTCGTGGGCGACCTGCTGCTCGATCCGGCGCACCTCGGCCGGGTTCTCCCAGTCATTGGACTCCACGGCCACCGCGAACGTTTCCCGGGAGTGGCCGGCGTCGAGTCGCACCGCGACGGCGCAGCCCGGGCGCACGCCCTCGACCCGGGAGGCCGCCCGTTCGATATCGGTCGGATAGATATTGCGCCCGGCCATGATGATGACATCCTTGACCCGGCCGCAGACCACGACGTGGCCCTCCTCGGTGAGGTAGCCGAGGTCGCCGGTGTCGTACCAGCCGTTCTCGTCCTGCGCCGGGACGAAACCGCCCATGGTGATGTACCCGGGGGTCAGCGACTCGCCCTTGAGTTCGATGATGCCGACTCCGCGGGCCGGCAGCACCGTGCCGTCCTCGTCGACGATGCGGGCCTCGAGATCATGCAGCAGCGGGCCGAGGGTGGCCAGCCGGCGGGTGTTGCCCTTGGTCGCCGGCACCGCGCGGCGCAGCGCGGCCAGCAGGTCAGCGTCGACCTCGTCGACGACCAGTCCGGCACCGCACTCGGAGAATGACACCGCCAGCGTGGTCTCGGCCATCCCGTAGGCCGGCAAGATCGCGTCGGACCGCAGGCCGAAGGCTTTGCCGGCATCCAGCAGATCCTCGACGTCGGCCGGTTCCACCGGCTCGGCGCCGGACAGCGCGAACCGCAGCGTGGACAGATCGAAGTCGCCGGCCTTGGCCTGGCGGCGCAGCCGCTTACCGAACAGCGCGTAGGCGAAGTTGGGCGCCGCGGTCATGGTGCCCTTGTACTTGTCGATGAGCTTCGCCCACAGCAGGGTGTCGCGCAGGAAGTCCATCGGGGTGACCTTGACCAACTCCGCCCCGAAGTACATCGGGATCGTGAGGAATCCCACCATGCCCATATCGTGGAAGCACGGCAGCCAGCTGACCATGACGTCGGTGTCGACATCGTACTGAGCGCCGATGAACATGGCTTCGGCGTTGGAGTAGATATTGCGGTGGGTGATGATGACGGCCTTGGGCGAACCCGTCGATCCGGACGTCAATTGCATCAGCGCGACATCGTCCTCGCCGGTCTCGACCGGGTCGATCGGATCGGCCGCCAGCAGGTCCTCGACGGTCAGCACCGTGATGCCACGCTCGGCCAGCACCGGGGCGGCGGCCAGGAATGGATCGGAGATGACGACGGCCTTGGCCTCGATCATGTCGATGACGTTGGTGGTGTCCTCGGCCCAGTGCACGAGGTCGGTGCGCGGGGTCGGTTGGTGCAGCATGGTCAGGCTCGCGCCGCGCATCCAGAGGCCCTGGGCCGTCGGCGCAATCTCCACCGGGGCGCCGGCCAGCACCCCAACCGCGTCGCCGGGACCCACGCCGGCGGCGGCCAGTCCACCCGCGATGCACCCGGCGCGTTCGTGAATCTCCCGCCAGGTGCGCCGAACCGGTTCCTGAGGCTCGCCGGTGACCATGCCCTTGGTGCTGGTCATGGCGTTGTGGAACATCTTGTCGGTGAATCGGCTCACAACGACCTCCTCGGGTTGCGGTGCGGCGTCGGCGATGCAAGGGCCCGATGTGTCATGCTCCGCCCGCATCGGCCGATCACATAGGCGGCACGCCCGCACAACTGGGCAGCTTTTCGGTTTCGAATTGGCGATCGACGGCTGCCCGGAAGCCGCCCACCGCACCCGGTGGGCGATCCGGGCAGTGTCTGGCCGCTAGTGGTCACCACGACCCATCTTAAACTTCCCTTAAGTTTGTTTCCAACTTTGGCGGCGATTCGCCGGTCGTGTCACATCCGGGGCGCCGGAGTCGGCAGCACCCGGGCTCCGTGCACGGGCCCAGTGGCCACCCGCACCGTCCGGCATACCCCGGCGCCGGCCAGTTCACTGCCGACCTCGACCGCGGCCTCGGCAGAGGCGCACAGGAATGCGCACGTCGGCCCCGAGCCGGACACGATGCTGGCCAGCGCACCCGCCTCGACCCCGGCCCGCAAGGTGCGACGCAGGTTGGGTTGCAGGCTCAGCGCCGCGGGTTGGAGATCGTTACCCAATAGGGGTGCCAGCATGCGCGGGTCGCCGGCGGACAGCGCCGCGAGAAGCGGCTCGGGGCTGGAGAGCCTCGGCGGGCTGCCATTGTCACGCAACCTGTCGATCTCCGCGTACACCGCCGCCGTCGAGAGACCAGCGGCCCCGAACGCCAGCACCCAGTGAAAGGTGCTGCGGGCCAGCACCGTCGTCAGCTCTTCGCCCCGCCCGGTCCCCAGTGCCGTCCCGCCGTGCAACGCGAAGGGCACGTCGCTGCCCAGCCTGGCGGCCATCACATGCAGGTCCCGGCGTGGCACACCGAGTTCCCACAGTTCGTTCATCCCGACCAGTACCGCAGCCGCATCGGCACTTCCCCCGGCCATACCGCCGGCGGCCGGAATGGCCTTGTCGATGATGATCTCCACATCCGGCGCCCGGCCGACATGCTCAGCCATCACCTCCGCGGCCTGCCAGGCCAGATTGCGCTCGTCCACCGGAATCTCGCCGGCGCCCTCCCCGGTCATCTGCAGCGACAGCAGGTCAGCAGTGCGAAGGGTGACGTCGTCGGACAACGAGACGGCATGGAAGACCGTCGTCAGGTCGTGGTAGCCGTCGGACCGCCGGTCACCCACGCCCAGGTGGAGGTTCACCTTGCCGGGAACCCGCACGGTCACCGACGCGGTGGGCACCCATTCCACGGCGGTGCTGCCGCTACTTGGCATCCACCGAGGGTAACGGCTGCCGAGCCGGGTTCAGCGCACGTCAGCATTCTCGGCGCCCGATTCCGGGACCGCGGCGGGGGGCACGGCATCGGCGGCGGCCAGCGTTCCCGAGCGTTGGAGCAGACGGACGAAGTCGGCGATGCTCAGCGTTTCGCCCCGCCGGGCCGGATCGATGCTGGCCGACAGCAGCCGCTGCGCGGACTCATTGCCGGATCCGGCCCATTCCAGGAAGGCGTTACGCGCGGTCTTGCGCCGCTGCGCAAACGCGATGTCGATCAGTTCGAAAACCTGGCGGCGGAACGAGTCGTCGGTCGGCCACGTGGTGGTCTCGTGGCGGTCGATGCGGACCAGACCGGAGTACACCCGCGGGATCGGCCAGAACACCGTCGGGGACACCATGCCGTACCGGCGGACATCGCCGAAAAAGCGGATCTTCGCACTGGGCACGCCGTAGTCCTTGCCGCCGGGTTCGGCCGCCAGGCGCTCGGCGACCTCGGCCTGCACCATCACCATTGCGGTGCGGATGGTGGGGAACTCGGCGAACAGGTGCATCAGAGCCGGAACAGCGATGTTGTACGGGAGGTTGGCCACCACCGCGGTGGGCTGCTCGGCCAGATCGGCGGGCCGGAGCCTCAGGACGTCCTGGTTGATGACGGTCAGCCGGTGAATCTCGCTGTGGCAGTGCTCTGCGATCGTCTTGGGCAGCCGTCCCGCCAGCACCGGGTCGATCTCGACGGCGGTGACCGTGGCACCCCGGTCCAGCAGTGCCAGCGTCAGCGAACCCAGGCCGGGGCCGACCTCCAGAACATGGTCGGCCTTGTTGATACCGGAGGACGACACGATGCGGCGCAGGGTGTTGGCATCGTGAACGAAGTTCTGTCCCAGCGCCTTTCGGGGACGGAAGTCCAACTCCCTGGCGATGTTCCTGATTTCGGTGCGGGTCAGCAGCCGGATCGTCATGATGCCCCCCTTCCACAAACGGGCCACGCACCCCAGCCCTGCCTGTCCTGTGTCACTTCAGCGATTGCGATCTGTTCTTCCCTCGTTGCCAGGTCTGCCCTCTCAGCGTATCGGAGACCACCATTGCGCACCCAGGTGTTCTGGTCGAACTGCACTCCGCCGTAGTACCCGTTTCCAGTATTGATCGCCCAATTGTTGCCGGATTCACACGCCGCGATCGCATCCCAGACAGCCCCGTTGCTGACCGGCGGCACCTCGGTACCGGGTTTTGCCCCGACCCGCAGCACCGAGTCGCGGGCCGGGGTGATGACAACGTTGGCCACCGGCAGCCGACCCGTCACCGCCCCGTTGACGGTTGCGACAGCAAAAGTCACGTCCTGCTCCCCCGGTGCGCCGGGATCCTCGAGCACCTGCCGACTCATGTTCATGTCCGGGTCCTCGATGCGGCGCGCCACCGGCTTCAGCGGAACCCGCTCGGTGACCTTCTCGACGCGGATCCGGGTCACCTGAATCCGCATACCGTCGACCACCGGCGCGGACGCGGCCGGGACGCTGACATCGCGCTGCATCAGCGGTGCGCCGGCGGCGGCGAGCAGCGAGCCCACATCGGGTGCGGCCAGCAGCACGGTGCTGACCCTGCCGCCGTCGTCGATCTCGACGGTCTTGGCGCTGACGACGGGCAGCGCCATCCCGGCCAGCGGGACACGGCTGCCGCGGGAGGCCGCGGCCGGGGCGGTGTCGGAAATGCCGAGCTCAGCCAGCGCCTCGTCGACCGTGGCGGCCGTCGTCCACACCTGCCGGGGTTCGCGGCCGTCAAGCGAGATCTGCAGCGGCCGGCCGCGACGCAGCACGATGGTCTGGGCATCGCCGACTCGATGCCCCGCCGCGGGGAACAACTCATCACGTTCGGTGACGTCGAAGCCGCTCTCCTCGACGATATCGGCCACCCGGGATTTCATCGTGGTGACCGCCATGGCGGTGCCGTCGACGTCGAGGGTGACGGTCTTACGCGCGGAGACGGCCAGGGCCCCGGCGGCGACCAGCGTGACGAGCAGGGCTCCGACGAGGAGGCGAAGCGCAGGTGACGACGAATGTTGGAGTCGTGTCAGCGCATTCATCGAACTCCCGGCGTCGGCAACGTCTGCAACATGGGCCACATCAGTAGCCACAGGGTCACAAGACGGTAACGAAACCCCCGGGCGGTGGCAACCCCATCGGAGGCCTCTCAGCAGAACCTCAGCTGAGCCGATACACCCGTCGCGCCGCCTGCGCGGATTCCTCGGCGAGTTCCTCGGCCGGCCGGTCCAGCAGTCCGGCCAGTGCGCGCACGGTGTACGGCAGGCAGTACGGCTCATTGGGGGCGCCCCGGAACGGATGCGGGGTCAGAAAAGGCGCGTCGGTCTCCACCAGAAGCTGCCCGGCCGGGATCAGGGCCGCCGCGGCCCGCAGTTCGTGGGCGTTGCGGAAGCTGACGGTGCCGGACAGGCTCAGAATCCAGCCGGCGTCGACGCATTCCCTGGCCATCTGAGGACCGGAGGAGAAGCAGTGGAAGATCACCGTGTCGGGGGCCCCTTCAGCGCGCAGCACGTCGAGGACCTCCTTGTCGGCGTCGCGGTTGTGGATCATCAGCGGCTTACCGGTGCGCTTGGCCAGATCGATATGCCAGGCGAACGCCTCCTGCTGGGCTTGCAGCGGTGCGCAACCCTCGAGTTTGCCGGGCCAGTACAGGTCGATCCCGGTCTCCCCGACCGCTACGACCCGAGGTGCGGTCGCTAGCTCGGCGATCTCGGCACGCGCGGTGTCGGTCAGGGCCCCCGCCCGGGTGGGGTGCAGGGCGACGGCCGCATAGACCCGGTCGTCCCACCCGCTGGCGCGGGCCGCCCAGCGTGCCGATTCGAGGTCGTCGGCGATGGTGACCATCGCCAGCACGCCGACTCCCTCGGCGCGGTCGGCGATCGCGCGCACGTCCTCTGCGGTGCGCGCGCCGCAGGCGTCCAGATGGGTGTGGGAGTCGATCAACGGGGTCAACGGTTCGGGCGGTGGCGGCGCGGCACGCTCCGAACGTTTCGAACTCACGGCAACACCATAGGGTGGTGGCGACATGAGCGAACCGTTCTACGTGACCACCGCAATCGCCTACCCCAACGGAGCACCGCACGTCGGGCACGCCTACGAGTACGTCGCGACCGACGCCATCGCTCGGTTCAAGCGGCTCGACGGCTTCGATGTGCGCTTCCTGACCGGCACGGATGAGCACGGGCTCAAGATGGCTCAAACCGCCGCGGCCGAGGGCATGCCGATCGCCGACTTCGCCCGCCGAAACTCCGATGAGTTCCAGCGCCTGCAGGAGATGCTGAACATCTCCTTCGACCGCTTCATCCGCACCACCGACCCGGACCACTACGCCGCCTCGACGGCGATCTGGCAGCGGATGGCCGAGCGCGGCGACATCTACCTGGACACCTATTCGGGGTGGTACTCGGTGCGCGACGAGCGGTTCTTCACCGAGGCCGAAACATGCGTCGACGCCGACGGCACCCGCGTCGCGGCCGAGACCGGGACCCCGGTGACCTGGACCGAGGAGCAGACCTACTTCTTCCGGCTGTCGGCCTACGCAGAACCACTGCTGGCCCACTACGCCGAACATCCTGAGTTCATCGCACCCGAGGTCCGCCGCAACGAAGTGGTCAGCTTCGTCTCCGGCGGCCTGCGCGACCTGTCGATATCGCGGACATCCTTCACCTGGGGCGTTCCGGTGCCGAATGACCCCGCCCACGTGATGTACGTGTGGGTCGACGCGCTGACCAACTACCTGACCGGTGCCGGATATCCGGACACCTCATCGTCGCTCTACCGACGGTATTGGCCGGCCGATCTGCACATGATCGGCAAGGACATCATCAGGTTCCACACCGTGTACTGGCCGGCTTTCCTGATGTCGGCCCGAATCCCACTGCCGCGCAGGGTTTTCGCCCACGGCTTCCTCTACAACCGCGGCGAGAAGATGAGCAAGTCGGTCGGCAACGTGGTCGACCCGGTATCGCTCGTCGAGAGCTTCGGGGTGGACCAGGTGCGGTACTTCCTGCTGCGCGAGGTGCCCTTCGGCCAGGATGGCAGCTACAGCGAAGAGGGCATCATCAGCCGGATCAACACCGACCTTGCCAACGAGTTCGGCAACCTGGCCCAGCGCTCGCTGTCGATGGTCAACAAGAACCTCGACGCGGTGGTGCCCGCCCCCGGCGAGTTCGGGGCCGAGGACGCCGAGTTGCTGGCTTTGGCCGACGGGCTGCTGACCCGGGTGCGTGCGGCATTCGATACCCAGGCGATGCATCAGGGACTGGAAGCCATCTGGCTGATGTTGGGGGCGGCCAACCGGTACTTCTCCGCCCAGGAGCCGTGGGTGCTGCGCAAGTCGGACTCGGCGGACGATCTGGTCCGGTTTCGCACGGTGCTGTACGTGACCCTGGAGGCGGTACGGATCGCCGCCGTTCTGATCCAGCCGGTGATGCCGGAGTCGGCAGCCAGGATGCTGGATCTGCTGGGCGAGCCGGAATCCGCACGCAACTTCGCCGCGCTGGC
>LFFF01000031.1 GCA_001510415.1 Actinobacteria bacterium casp-actino6
CCCGCCGGTGGACCGCGGGAACATCTCGTACCAGGCGCTGCACCGGGCCAGCGGCCGGTCCGCCCACACGCCGTGCTGGCGGCCCCGGGTCACCAACTCCCGAAGCGGGAACCGGTCCAGTAGTTCGGTCACCTGATGGGACAGGGCCGGCGCCGCTCGGGTCAGTGGGTCACCCGGGCGGCGCAGCACCTCGGCGGCCTGCAGCAGCGGGGCGCGGTCACCGCGCGGGACCCCGGCGGCGGCCCGGTCCAGCAGCGAAGCGCCCACCCTCAGGTCGTTGTCGAGATCCTGCTCGCCCTGGCCGGCATCCAGCTTGGCGGTGACGGCGTTGCGCCAGCCGGCGATCGGGTCGCCCCAGCCGTCGACCCGGTAGGTCCACAGGCCCACCCGGTCGGGGATGAACTGGCTGTGGAACACATCCTCGGTGCGACCCAGCGTCATCCGGTGCTGGGTCGGCCTGACCCGCGTGGGGTGGGCGGTCGGATCGCCGGGCACGGGCGCCTCGCGCTGAGGGCCGTGATGATCGGCCGGGCCCGACTGCGGGTAGGCCGGCCCCAGATAGCGCACCACCAGTGTGGCCGCCACCGCCTCGTGGCCTTCCCGCCAGACCGTCGCGCAGACCGGCACGAGTTCACCGACAACCGCTTTGGCCGGATATCGGCCGTCGGATACGACGGGCTCGACGTCGTCGATCACGATGCGACCCGGCACCCGAGCACCCCTTTTTTCGCTGTCCGCTTCCGATTCCTACCGTAGTGGCCGAACTCACCCCCCGGGGCTGAAGCACGCGCGGCGCCGATGGTGGAACCTCAGTAAGGTCACTGCCTGTGAAGGCTCTCCGCAGGTTCACCGTCCGTGCCTACCTCCCGGATCGGATCTCCGCGCTGGGTCAGTTGTCGACGAATCTGCGGTGGTCCTGGGACACCGCCAGCCAGGAGTTGTTCGCCAGCATCGACCCCGAACTGTGGGCCGAAATCGGCCGCGACCCGGTGGCCCTGCTCGCTGAGGTGAGCCCCGCCCGGCTCGAGGAGCTCGCCGCGGACCCAGAGTTCACCGAACGCGTCGACCACCTCTCCGCCGAGCTCGACGAGTACCTGACCAAACCGCGGTGGTACCAGCAGTTGCAGTCTCAGGCCGACATCGTGCTGCCCGAGGGCATCGGCTACTTCTCGATGGAGTTCGGCGTGGCCGAGGTGTTGCCGATCTATTCCGGCGGCTTGGGCATCCTTGCTGGCGACCACCTCAAGGCGGCCTCCGATCTCGGGTTGCCGCTGATCGGTGTTGGCCTGAACTACCGCTCCGGCTACTTCCGGCAGTCGCTGACCCCGGACGGGTGGCAGCACGAGAACTATCCGGGGCTGGACCCGCACGGGCAGCCCCTCCGGCTGCTGGTACACCCCGGTGGGGAGCCGGTGCTGATCGAAGTCGCCATGCCGGAATCGCGGATGCTGCGGGCCAGGGTGTGGATCGCTCAGGTCGGCCGTATTCCGTTGCTGCTGCTGGACTCCAACATCCCGGAAAACGATCACGACATGCGCAATGTCACCGACCGGCTCTACGGCGGCGACCAGGAACACCGGATCAGGCAGGAGTTGCTGGCCGGGGTCGGCGGGGTGCGCGCGATCCGCGCCTTCACCGCCCTGGAGGGACATCCGGCACCGGACGTCTTCCACATGAATGAGGGGCACGCCGGATTCCTGGGGCTGGAACGTATCCGCGAGTTCATGGACGGTGACGGTCTGGACTTCGACACCGCGCTGGCCGTCGTCCGGGCCAGCACGCTGTTCACCACCCACACCCCGGTTCCGGCCGGGATCGACCGGTTCCCGGTGGAGTTGGTCCAGCGGTACTTCGGCGACTGCAACGGCGCCTCCATGCTGCCCGGTGTGTCGGTGGGCCGGGTTCTCGGCTTCGGGGCGGAGTCCGACGACGCGGGGAAGTTCAACATGGCCCACATGGGGCTGCGGCTGGCGCAGCGGTCCAACGGGGTGTCCCAGTTGCACGGTGAGGTGAGCCGGGCGATGTTCGAGGAACTCTGGCCGGGATTCGACTCAGCCGAGGTGCCCATCGGGTCGATCACCAACGGCGTGCACGGCCCGTCCTGGTTCGCCCCGGAGTGGGCCCAACTGGGTCGTGAAATCACCGGCTCGGAGGAGGCGCTGCGCGAACCGTCGAAGTGGCAGGGGCTGAGGCAGGTCGATGCCGGACATCTCTGGTGGATCCGTTGTCAGTTGCGGGCCAAGCTGGTGGAGGATGTGCGCCGGCGGCTGCGCAAGTCCTGGTTGGAGCGCGGGGCGATCGAGGCTGAGTTGGGCTGGATCTCCAGCGCTTTCGACCCCGGCGTGCTGACCGTCGGTTTCGCCCGGCGGGTGCCCACCTACAAGCGGCTGACGCTGATGCTGCGCGATCCGGAGCGGCTTGAGGCACTTCTGCTCGATGAGAGCAAGCCCGTTCAGCTGATCGTCGCGGGCAAGTCGCACCCGGCCGACGACTCCGGAAAGGGGTTGATCCAGCAGGTCGTCCGCTTTGCCGACCGGCCGGAGGTCCGCCACCGCATCGCATTCCTGCCTGACTACGACATCTCGATGGCGCGGTTGTTGTATTGGGGCTGCGACGTGTGGCTGAACAATCCGCTGCGGCCGCTGGAGGCTTGCGGCACCTCGGGGATGAAGAGCGCGCTCAACGGCGGCCTGAACCTGTCCGTCCGGGACGGCTGGTGGGACGAGTGGTTCGACGGCGAGAACGGCTGGGAGATCCCGACCGCCGAGGTCACCAGCGAGGAGCGGCGCGACGACCTGGAAGCCAGCGCCCTGTATGACCTGCTGCAGAACACGGTGGCCCCGAAGTTCTACGACCGCGACGACACCGACGTTCCCGGCCGCTGGGTGGAGATGGTTCGTCACACCGTGCAGTCGCTGGGTCCCAAGGTGCTGGCCTCGCGGATGGTCCGCGATTACACCGAGCAGTACTACGCCCCGGCCGCTGCGGCATTTCGGCGGACTGTCGAGGCGGTCGACGGGCTGCCCTTCGGTCGGGCCCGGGAACTGGCCGCCTACCGCCGGCGGGTCAGCGAGGCCTGGCCGCACGTGGTGATCACCGACGTGGACAGCACCGGGCTGCCCGACGTCCCGCTGATGGGCTCGGAGCTGACCCTGACCGCCGCCGTGGCACTCGGCGGCCTTCGTTCCGACGAGGTGGTGGTCCAGGGGGTGCTGGGCCGGGTCGAATCCGGCGACGTGTTGCGAAACCCGCTCTACGTCGACATGGCCCACATCGCCTCCGGAGAAGGCGGAACCGAGATCTTCTCCGCGAGGATGCCGCTGCCGCAGGCCGGGTCGATGGGCTACACGGTCCGGGTTCTGCCGCGCCACCCGCTGCTGGCCTGCGATGCCGAGTTGGGCCTGGTGAGGCTGGCCGGAGATGGTGAGCCGGGGGACTCTGTCACCGCCTCCCACACCCACCTGTAGTTTCGCACTGGAGTGTGCGGAGGTGGTTTATGGTGCCCGGGACCAAGCGTGGTGCGGTGCTAGCAGCGGTGGTGTGTGCGCTGATCACCGCCGCGCCGGCGACGGCGGAACCCGACCCGTCGGCCCCCGATGTCACCGGCCCCGATGTCACTGCCGCGGCGGCCGAGCCCACGTTCGCCCCGGTCGCCGCAACTGACGCCGCCCCGCCGGTCGATGACGGGAAAGTGGCCTCCAGTCCGCCGCAGACCACCACCTCCCCGGACGGTTGGGAGCTGACGATCTCATCGGAGGACGAGACGCAAATGGCGGTGGCCCCGCTGACCACCGCGATCTCGACCCGGGAGTACGCCGTCGGCGGGGTGTTCAACGGAGCGCTGGAGGGCCCCGGCTCCGCAGTTCCCGAGGGCATTTTCGAGGTCGGCTACCAGATCGGCTGTGGTATCGACATGACCACCTCCAACGGTGTGTCGCTCACCGGCACCGCCGGTGTCAGCCCGTCGATCCAGTTTCTTGGGATCGATGCCTCGACGCTCCCGGTCGACGGCGTCATTCCTGGCGTCGGCGCGAACTTCGGCGGTGCCATCACCGTCGGACTCAAGCCCGGACTCATCAACATCGTGCCGGTGACCAAGAAGCAGTACAAAGGTTCGGCGCCGTGGGTGTCGATCAGCAATTATCGGATCAAGATCGACGGCTGTGTGGGGGAGTCGTTCATCCGGTCCTTCGCGACCCTGACCAAGGAGACCGACGAGGGCGACGCGATCCTGTCCTGGTACGGCGTCACGAAAGCGGTCTGAGTCCGCCTTCAGGGGAACCGTTTGAAGCAGCGTTCGGCGTCCCCGAGGACGCCGACCCGGAACGCGTCGATACGCGAGAAGCCGGCCGGAACCGGTTCGCCGTTGACATCGCCGGCCGCCAGTCCATTGGTCAGCAGACCCGACACCGCCTCGTCGATATCGCCGGCGGTGAGCGCGACGGTGTTGCCGTCGGGGGTGGTGATGTCCGTGGACAACTTGGTGGTCGCCACCCCGGTCAGGCAGGCGGTGCGAAGCCCGGCCTCGGCGGTGTCCAGCGACACTCCGCCGCGCTGGTGTTCCAGCGCCATCATGTAGCGAGACACCAGCACCGAGTAGGCGGTGTTGTCGCCCTGCAGGGGCGGGCCGTCATAGCCCTCGGTGGGCGATCCCATCTTCTGCAGGCCCGGCAGATCCACCGTGATGGTGTTGCTCGCCGGGCAGTACGACACCGGTGGGCTGGGCCGGGCATTCGGGCACGATGACGCCGATCCGGCGTCGAAGCTCACCGCCGGCGGATTCTCGGACGGGAACAGGATGCCCATGGCGTCGACGAGCGAGGCGACCGACGCCTCGGTCACCGGTAGCTCGCCGGACTGGTCGGATGGCAGTTCGACCGGCAACTCCCCGCGGCGCTGTTTGATCTCCTTGATGTTGATCGCGGCGCAGGCCGCGGCGCCGTCGGTGAACCCGAATTGGAATGCCGAGATCCGCTCGAACGCCGAACCGTGCTCGTCGCCCATACCGTAGTAGTCCGGGTCGAGCAGCGGGTCGCGGAACGAGATCATCGCCGCGAGAAGGTTATTGAGTCCCTCTCCGGTGCTCAGGGTGAACCGCGGCGACTTGCCCTCGGCCACCCAGCGCAGGTACACCCCGGACAGGCAGTCGGCCTGCTGCTCGGCCACCAGCGTGGGCACCCCCGGCGGATTCAGCGGCACCTGCTCCTGGATGGCGTGTCCGTACTCGTGGGCCAGCACCATGGTGATCGCCATATCCCCGTAGGCGTCCCGCAGGGACGGCATCAGCACGGCGCGATCCCAGCCGATGGTGCTGTCCCGCTCGCAGTAGCCGGCGTTGACCAGACCCTCGGTGGTGTCATCGCAGAACGTGCCGTTGTAGTCATCGGAGTCCCAGGAGATCAATTCCTTGATCGGGGTGAACTCACCGTCGAAGGCGTCCGGGTAGGCGAACTTCCAGAACTCCTCGAGGTCGCTGACCGACTCGCCCGCCAGTCGGTCGATCTCCCCACCATCGGTGCCGGTCACCACCCGCGACTCCGCCTTGGCATCCGGGCGCAGGCCGGTCGGCCCGTCGACGGCTTCCAGGCCGCCGACCTTGAACGGATCGGAGAACACCGAGACCGCGGTGCCCGATATCGCCGGGCCGCAGCCGGCCAGCAGGGTGACGGTGCCGACCGCGGCGATCAGGCGGGACGGGTGCCGGCGCATGTTCCCACCATAGTTCGCCGGACGAGGTCGATCGACGCTCAACCGGTGGCCGGCGCATCCAGACGCCGCAGAGCCTCCCTGACCAGGCGGGGGTCGGTGGTCGGCCAGAACGGTGGCAGCGATGCGCGCAGGTAGCCGCCGTACCGGGCGGTGGCCATCCGGGAGTCCAGGACGGCCACCACACCGCGGTCGTCGGTACGGCGCAGCAGTCGCCCGGCGCCCTGGGCCAGCAGCAAGGCGGCGTGGCTGGCGGCGACGGCCATGAACCCGTTGCCGCCGCGGGCCGCCACGGCGCGCTGGCGCGCGGTGAGCAGCGGATCGTCGGGTCGGGGGAAGGGGATGCGGTCGATGATCACCAGTGAGCATGACGGGCCCGGGACGTCGACACCCTGCCACAGAGACAACGTGCCGAACAGCGAGGTGTGCGGGTCGGCGGCGAACTGCTCGACCAGCGCCGCGGTGCCGTCGTCGCCCTGACACAGCACCGGAGTGTTCAGTCGCTGGCGCATCGCCTCGGCGGCGGCCCGGGCCGCCCGCATCGAGGAGAACAGCCCCAGCGTCCGCCCACCGCCGGCCTCGATCAGCCCGGCGATCTCGTCGAGTTGCTCGGCGGCCCCCGCCCCGTCGCGCCCGGGCGGTGGCAGATGCGCGGCGATGTAGAGGATTCCCGCCTTCGCGTGATCGAAGGGCGAGCCGACGTCCAGGCCGCGCCAGGCCGGCACCTCGGAGAGCCCCCAGTCGTCGGCCATCGCGTCGAACGATCCGCCCACGGTCAGCGTCGCCGAGGTGAGCACCGCGGTGGTGGTGCCGAACACCTGTCGGGCCAGCAGACCCGCCACCGACAGCGGGGCCACCCGCAGCACCGGCCGGGCGGCTGAGCCCGATGTCGCCGGCCGAGCGGCTCCGGCAGCCCCGCGCTGCTCCTCGTGATCGAGCCAGACCACGTCGGTCCGGTCCGGGATGGCCGGTCCGAAGGAGTCCAGCACCCGGGCCGCGGTGTCGCTGATCTCGGTCAGCGCGGCGATGGCCTCGGCGCGCGCGGCGGCGGCCTTCGGATCTCCGGGTGCCGGGTTGATGGCGGACCGGGCGGCGGCGGCCGCGTCGCGCAGCGCGGTCAGATAGGTCCTCAGCTCATCGTCGAGGACGTCGATCCGGCCGGGATTGCCGTCATGGATCGCCGAGGTGAAGGTGGCGATCGCGGCTTCCAGGCGCTGGGTCGGCTCCGGCCCGACGAGCCGGGCGGTCCGGCGAACCGTCGCGCCCAACGGTGCGGGGGTGAGTTCACCGGTGGCCACCGAGGTCACCCGGTCGGTCAGTTCATGCGCCTCATCGATGACCAGGAAATCGTGTTCGGGCAGCACCTCCGCGTCGGCGATCGCGTCGATCGCCAGCAGTGCGTGGTTGGTGACCACGATGTCGGCCCGCCCGGCCTCGCCGCGGGCTTTCTCGGAGAAGCAGTCCGTGGTGTAGGGACAGCGCGCCGGACCCAGGCACTCCCGCGCCGACACACTGACCTGCGACCAGGATCTCTCAGGGACTCCGGGGCGCAGTTCGTCGCGGTCCCCGGTCTCGGTTTCCGAGGCCCACTCGGTGAGCCGTTGCACATCGCGACCCAGCGCGCTGGCCGGGGTGAAGAGCTCCTCCTGACCGACATCCTCGCTGCCGTCGGAGCCGTTGTGAATCTTGTTCAGGCACAGGTAGTTTCGTCTACCTTTCAGCAGTGCGAAGGTGGGCCGGCGGGGAAGTGCCCCAGCCAGCGCGTCAGCCAGCCTGGGCAGGTCACGGTCGACGAGTTGGCGCTGCAGGGCGATGGTCGCCGTCGACACCACCACCGGCGCGCCGTCGGTGACCGCGCGGGCGATGGCCGGAACCAGGTAGGCCAGCGATTTACCGGTTCCGGTACCGGCCTGAACGGCGAGATGCTCACCGGTGGCGAAGGCCTGCGCCACCGCCTCGGCCATCTGCACCTGACCGGGCCGCTGGGTGCCGCCGAGTGCGCTCACCGCAAGGGCCAGCAGGTCGGCCGCCGAGGGTGGTTCGCTCACCGGGCCGGTACCTGGCGGGTGGGGATAGCCGCGTCGCCGTGCGACAGTGCCAGGCCCTCCCACGGCAGGCTGCGCAGGCCGGCCGCGGCCAGGTCGCGAGCCGCGTTCAGGTCGGGCCGGGCCAGTACGCCACCGGCTCGCACCAGTGGCACTGTCAGCATCCGCGCCGTCTCGCCGGTCTCCGGGGGCGGCCCGACCGGGTACACCACCTCCTCGACAACAGTTCCCGACGATCGGGACAGCCGCAGGGCCGCCTTTCGGCCACCGTGGGATTCCTTGCGGCTGCTGCGCTTCTGCACCGCCAGGCCGTCGACCTCGACCAGTTTGTAGACCATTCCGGCGGTGGGGGCGCCGGAGCCGGTGACCACCGAGGTGCCGACGCCGTAGCTGTCGACCGGTTCGGCGCGCAGTGCCGCCAGGGCGTATTCGTCCAGATCGCCCGACACCACGATCGCGGTGTCGAGGGCGCCGAGTTCGTCGAGTTGCCGACGGGCCTGCCGGGCCAGCACACCCAGGTCGCCGGAGTCGATGCGTACCGCGCCCAACCCGGTGCCGGCCGCGGCGATCGCGTTGGCCACCCCGCGGTGCACATCATAGGTGTCGACCAGCAGTGTCGTACCCAACCCGAGTGCGGCGACCTGGGCCCGGAACGCCGCCTGCTCCCACGCGTCGGAGTCGGTCCCCGCAACGGTGTGCAGCATGGTGAAGGCGTGCGCCGAGGTGCCCAGCGCCGGAATCCCGTACCTCCGGTTGGCCTCCAGGTTGGAGGTGCCGGCGAAGCCGGCGAGGTACGCGGCGCGGGCGGCAGCCACGGCGGCCTGCTCGTGGGTACGCCGGGAGCCCATCTCGATGATTGGCCGGCCGGCGGCGGCAGTGACCATCCGGGCGGCCGCCGAGGCCACCGCACTGTCATGGTTGAGGATCGACAGCGCCAGGGTCTCAAGCACCACGCATTCGGCGAATGTTCCGGTCACCGATAGCACCGGTGAGCCGGGAAAGAACATCTCGCCTTCCGGATAGCCGTCGATATCGCCGCGGAACCGGAAGCCGGCCAGGAAGTCCAGGGTCGCCGGATCGAGGAAGCCCGCAACCGATGCCAGGGCATCCTCGTCGAAGCGGAACTCGGCCAGTGCTTCCAGGAACCGCCCGGTTCCGGCCAGTACCCCGTAGCGGCGGCCGTCGGGAAGCCGCCGGGTGAACACCTCGAAGGTGGTCCGCCGGCTCGCGGTGCCGTCGCGCAACGCCGCCGCGAGCATGGTCAGCTCGTATTTGTCGGTCAGCAGCGCAGGCGTGCGCACCCCAGTCACAGGCCAACCGTAACGGCATGGTGGGGCCGGGACATGGAGGCCGTCGGCTCGCTATCCTTGCTGTCATGGGCGCGCCAGCAGCACCGACCCGGCCGGGAACCGGGGGGCTTCGCGAAACCGACATCTCCGAGGCCATCGACGCACCGTGGGTCACGATCGTCTGGGACGATCCGGTCAACCTGATGAACTATGTGACCTACGTCTTCCAGAAGCTCTTCGGATACAGCGAACCGCACGCCACCAAGCTGATGATGCAGGTTCACCAGGACGGCAAGGCGGTGGTCTCGGCCGGTAGCCGGGAGGCCATGGAGATCGACGTGACGAAACTCCACGCGGCCGGTCTGTGGGCCACCATGGCGCAGGACCGCTGAGCCCGGGCCCGGCGGAATAAACACGTGCGCAAATGGAAGCGGATCGACACCGCCGACGGTCCGCGATTCGTCTCGGCGCTGGAGCCGCACGAGGTGGCGCTGCTGAAGAATATGGCGGCGTCGGTGCAGGGGATGCTCGACGAACGGCAGTCGGCGGCGCCCTCGGACCCGCTGGAACAGATCACCGGAATCCGGACCGGCAACTCCGCGCCGCCGCAGGACGCGACGGTACGACGGCTGCTGCCGGACTTCGTGCGGGACCAGCCCGGCCGGGCCGACGACCCGGCCGCGTCGAACGACGCCCTGCGCAGCCTGCATGAACCGCAGATCATCGATGCCAAAATCGCTGCGGCGCAACGACTTGTGGACACCCTGCCGGATGGCGGTGGGCGGCTGGAGCTGACCGAGGACGACGCCGAGGTCTGGATAGCCGCGGTCAACGACATCCGGCTGGCACTCGGGACGATCCTGCAGATCGGCCCGGATATGCCGGACCGGCTGCCGCCCGGTCATCCGATGGCCGCCCATCTCGAGGTGTACCACTGGCTGACGGTGCTGCAGGAGTATCTGGTGCTGGGCCTGATGGGCAAACCCATCCGGTGACCGACGCCATCGGATTCGGGTCGATCACCGATATCGGCGGCGTTCTCGTCGGCCACCATCATCGCTGTGACGACGATGCAACGGTGGGGGATGCCTCTGCGCCGGGAACCGGATGGGCCTGCGGCACCACCGTCATCGTGGCGCCGCCGGGCACGGTCGGCGCGGTGGACGTCCGTGGCGGTGCACCGGGTACCCGGGAGACCGACCTGCTGGATCCGTCCAACAGTGTCCGCTATGTCGATGCCGTGGTGCTCAGTGGCGGCAGTGCGTTCGGCCTGGCCGCCGCCGACGGAGTCATGACCTGGCTGGAGGAGCGCGGCCGCGGTGTGCAGATGACCGGGGGCACGGTGCCGATCGTGCCCGCGGCGGTGATCTTCGATCTGCCGGTCGGGGCGTGGTCGGCGCGGCCGGATGCCGGGTTCGGCTATTCGGCCGCCGCTGGTGCCGGTCCGGATGTGGCGGTCGGCTGCGTGGGTGCGGGAGTGGGTGCGCGCGCCGGCGTGCTCAAGGGCGGGGTGGGCACCGCCTCGAGCGTGCTGGCCTCCGGTGTGACAGTCGGGGCGATCGTGGTGGTGAACTCGGCGGGCGAGGTGCTGGACCCGGCGACCGGGTTGCCGTGGATGACTGAACTGGCGGCCGAGTTCGGGCTGCGCGCACCGACGGCCGAGCAGGTCGCCGCGTACGCCGCCCGGCACCGGGACACCAGCCCGCTGAACACCACCATCGCGGTGGTCGCCACCGATGCGGCGCTGAGCCCGACGGGTTGCCGGCGGGTCGCCGTTGCCGCGCAGGACGGGTTGGCCCGGGCGATCCGGCCGGCGCACACCCCCCTGGACGGCGACGCCGTGTTCGTCCTGGCCACCGGTGCGGTTGCGGTGGAACCCGACCCGGACACCCCGGTGGCGATGCTGCCGGAGACGGCGCTGACCACCGCGGTCAGCACGGCGGCCGCCGACTGCCTGGCCCGCGCGGTGCTGGCCGGGGTGCTGGCCGCCGATCCGGTGGCCGGGATCCCGACCTACCGCGAGGTGTTCACTATCGTCTAGCCCGCGAGGGTGCGTGTCGGTACGCCGACATGCCGACTGGGCGTGCAGTTTGCGCACATTCGCGGGGGTCACCGGGGCGGTAACGTGTGGGCATGACCGAGAGCCCGCCCGCCAAGACGCCGGCGTGGAAGGTTGGCGGCGCGACGATCCTGACCTTCGTCGCCCTGCTCTACCTGATCGAGATCATCGACCAACTGACCGGGCACTCGCTGGACCGCAACGGTATCCAGCCGTTGGAGGCCGACGGGCTCAAGGGCATCCTCTTCGCTCCGTTGCTGCACGCCGACTGGGCGCATCTGCTGGCCAACACCGTTCCGGCCCTGGTGCTGGGCTTCCTGGTGACGCTGGCCGGGATGTCCCGGTTCGTCTGGGCGACCGCCATCATCTGGATCGTCGGTGGCCTGGGTACCTGGCTGATCGGCGATATCGGCAGTTGCCGGATGGAGACCATCCACATCGGCGCCTCCGGGCTGATCTTCGGCTGGCTGGCCTTCCTGCTGGTGTTCGGCTGGCTGACCCGGCACATCTGGTGGATCGTCACCAGCCTGGTGGTGCTTTTCGTCTACGGCGGCATTCTGCTCGGCGCTTTGCCGGTGCTGAACCGCTGCGGCGGGGTGTCCTGGCAGGGCCACCTCTGCGGGGCGATCGCCGGCCTGCTGGCCGCCTACTGGCTGTCCGGCCCGGAGCGCGAGGCCCGGGCGCGGCGTAAGGCCGGCCGGCTGCCCGGGCCCGCGGCGTGAGCGGTTACGACGCGCCGATCGGGATCTTCGATTCCGGCGTCGGCGGGTTGACGGTGGCCCGCTCGATCATCGACCAACTGCCCGACGAGGACGTCATCTACGTCGGTGACACCGCGAACGGGCCGTACGGCCCGCTGAGCATCCCGGAGGTCCGCGCGCACGCGCTGGCGATCGGCGACGACCTGGTGAGCCGCGGGGTCAAGGCTCTGGTCATCGCCTGCAACACCGCCTCGGCGGCGTGCCTGCGCGATGCCCGGGAACGCTATGACGTGCCCGTCGTCGAGGTGATTCTGCCCGCGGTGCGACGGGCGGTGGCCACCACCCGCACCGGGCGCATCGGGGTGATCGGAACCACCGCGACCATCGCATCGCGCGCCTACCAGGATGCGTTCGCCGCCGCCCGCGATGTGGAGGTGACGGCGGTGGCCTGCCCGCGGTTCGTCGACTTCGTCGAACGCGGCGTCACCAGCGGACGGCAGGTTCTGGGCCTGGCCGAGGGCTACCTGGAGCCGTTGCAGCGCGCCGAAGTGGACACCCTGGTGCTGGGCTGCACGCACTACCCGCTGCTGTCGGGGGTGATCCAACTGGTGATGGGGGACTCCGTCACGCTGGTCTCCAGCGCCGAGGAAACCGCCAAGGACCTCCTGAAAGTGCTCACCGAACGGGACCTGTTGCGTCCTCACGGCGGTGCCTCGGCAACCCGGGTGTTCGAGGCCACCGGCGATCCGGCGGCGTTCACCGCCCTGGCCGCCCGCTTTCTGGGACCGGTGATCACCGGGGTGCACAGCCCCAGTCCGTCGCCCTGAGGCGCGCGAAAGCACCAGTTTTCCCATCCGTAACGTGGCAAGCTGGTCTGGTGCGACTGACCGTCCTGGGCTGCTCGGGCAGTGTCGTCGGGCCTGACTCGCCCGCGTCCGGCTATCTGCTGACAGCTCCCGATACCGCACCGATGGTGGTCGACTTCGGTGGGGGAGTGCTCGGTGCGCTGCAGCGATATGCCGACCCCAACGAGGTGTACGTGCTGTTGTCGCATCTGCACGCCGACCACTGCCTTGATCTGCCCGGGCTGTTCGTCTGGCGGCGCTATCACCCCAGCCCGGCCACCGAGCGCGGCATCATGTACGGCCCCAGCGACACCTGGACCCGGCTGGCGGCGGCATCCTCGCCGCTGGGTGGGGACCTCGACGACTTCTCCGACATCTTCGACGTGCGCCAGTGGGTGGACGGGGAGCCGGTCCGCCTCGGCGGGCTGACCGTGCTGCCCCGGCTGGTGATGCATCCCACCGAGTCGTTCGGCCTGCGGATCACCGATGCGGACGGCGCCACGCTGGTCTACAGCGGCGACACCGGGGTGTGTGAGTCGCTGGTGGACCTGGCCCGTGGCGCTGACATGTTTCTGTGCGAGGCGTCCTGGACCGACTCCCCGGACCGGCCCAAGCATCTGCATCTGTCGGGTGCGGAGGCGGGTCGGATCGCCAAGCGGGCCGGGGTGGGTGAACTCCTGCTGACCCACATTCCACCGTGGACCTCCCGGGAGGATGTGATCGACGAGGCCAGGGCCGAGTTCGACGGTCCGGTGCGCGCGGTGGTGCCCGGGGAGGGTATCGAGATCCGGCGAGGCCCGGAGTCGCACTGACGGCCTGAATGCTACGTAGCGGCTACACTTGTAGCATGCCTGAGATAGCCTCCCGCGAACTGCGTAACGACACCGCCGGGGTATTGCGCCGGGTGCAGGCCGGGGAAGCTGTCACCATCACGGTCAAAGGCAAGCCGGTAGCCCAACTCAGCGCGGCCAGGCCCGACCGGCGACGGTGGTTGTCCGGAGTTGAACTGGTGCAGCGCCTCAAGCGCGTTCAGGCCGATCCCGGACTGAGACATGACCTCGCGGTGCTGGCCGGCGACACCACTGACGATCTCGGACTGATTCAGTGATTGCGGCCGGCGTGCTCGACACCTCGGTGTTCATCGCGAACGAGACGGGCCGTCCGCTCGACGAGTCGGCGATGCCCGGGGAAGTCGCGACTACGGTCATCACGTTGGCGGAACTCAACGCCGGGGTGCTCGCCGCCGATACCGCCGATCTCCGCGCCCGGCGGCTGGCCACACTTGATGCCGTCGCGGATATCATGGCGCTTCCCGTCGACGAAGAGGCCGCACGGGAGTGGGCGCGACTGCGCGTCCACCTCGCCCAGGCGGGACGCCGGATGGGGGTCAACGATCTGTGGATCGCGTCGATCGCGGTCTCGCGCGGATTGCCGGTCATCACCCAGGACGACGTTTTCGCGGCCCTGGAGGGTGCGTCGGGATTCACCGCGGTTCGGGTCTGAATCACCCGGCACCGACCGCGCGTTAGGGTCTCCGAGTGACTTCACGACAGGACGGCAGGGAAGACGACGAGCTGCGGCCCGTGGTCATCACCCGCGGCTTCACCTCACACCCGGCCGGATCGGTGCTGATCGCCTTCGGTGAGACCCGGGTGATGTGCACCGCCAGCGTCAACGAGGGCGTGCCGCGCTGGCGCAAGGGCTCCGGGCTGGGCTGGTTGACCGCCGAGTACGCGATGCTGCCCGCCGCCACCCATACCCGCTCGGACCGGGAATCGGTCAAGGGCCGCGTCGGCGGACGCACCCAGGAGATCAGCCGCTTGGTCGGCCGCTCGTTGCGGGCCTGTATCGACCTGGCGGCGCTGGGGGAGAACACCATCGCGATCGACTGCGATGTACTGCAGGCCGACGGCGGCACCCGCACCGCGGCCATCACCGGCGCTTATGTGGCGCTGTCGGACGCGGTCACCTACCTGGCGGCCGCCGGCAGGCTGTCGGACCCCAGGCCGCTGTCGTGTGCGATCGCCGCCATCAGCGTCGGCGTGGTCGACGGCCGGGTGCGGGTTGATCTTCCCTACGAGGAGGACTCCCGGGCCGAGGTCGATATGAACGTCGTCGCCACCGATACCGGAACCTTCGTGGAGATCCAGGGCACCGGGGAGGGCGCCACGTTCCCGCGCTCGACGCTGGACAAGATGCTCGACGCCGCCCTGGGCGCCTGCGACCGGCTGTTCGCCGCCCAGCGCGAGGCCCTGGCGCTGCCCTATCCCGGGGTGCTGCCCGAGGGGCCGGCCCCGAAGAAGGCGTTCGGCAGCTGAGTGTGAACGCGCTGCTGGTCGCCAGCCGCAACCGTAAGAAGCTGGCCGAACTGCGCCGCGTGCTCGACGCGGCCGGTATCGCCGGGTTGGACCTGCTGTCCCTCGATGACGTCGCGGCCTACGAAGAGGAACCCGAAACCGGAGCGACGTTCGAGGAGAACGCGATCGCCAAGGCGCGCGACGGGTTCGCCGCCACCGGACTGCCGACCCTGGCCGATGATTCCGGGCTCGAGGTGGCTGCCCTCAACGGAATGCCGGGGGTGCTGTCCGCGCGGTGGGCCGGCGGACACGGTGACGACGCGGCCAACTACACCCTGGTACTCACTCAACTTCGGGACGTGCCCGACGAGCGGCGCGGTGCCGCGTTCGTCTCCGCCTGCGCGCTGGTGACCGGCCCGGGCCAGGAGATGGTGGTTCGAGGGGAGTGGCCGGGCATGATCGCCCGGGAACCGTTGGGCGACGGCGGGTTCGGCTACGACCCGGTGTTCATCCCCGAGGGTGGGACACGCAGCGCCGCCCAGTTGAGCCCGGCGGAGAAGGACGCGGTCTCGCACCGCGGCCGGGCACTCGACCTGCTGGTGCCGTCGTTGCGGGAGCTGGTCAGAGGTTGAACCGGTCCTTGATCTCCCGGGTCTGAACCTGCTCGACGATGATGCCCAGCAAGGGAACCGTGCCGGCCAGCAGGACCCCGATGGTCTTGGAGATCGGCCAGCGCACCTTGACCGCGAGGTTGGCGGTGAACAGCAGGTACACGAAATACACCCAGCCGTGCACCACTCCGATCCAGTTCGGCGGATTGTCCACCTTGACGATGTATTTCAACACCATCTCGTAGACCAGGGCGATCAACCAGATACCGGTCATCCAGGCCAGCACCCGATAACCGTTCAGCGCCGACCGGATCTTCTCGACCGGGGTGATCGGTGGGGTGTCGGGCGCGGTCATGCGGTTGTCCTGTTCTGGTCGGCGTCTTCGGCGGCGTGATCCGTTTTCGCAAGTTCGGCGAGGTAAGCGTTGTATTCGAGCAGCGTGGCGTCGGTGGGTCGGTCGCTGACGGCCGGTCTTTCCGGCAGCAGGCCGGCCGGAATCTCGGTGACGTCACCGGAGGCGCTGGGCGGCTCCGGCGGGGACTGCTCGTAGCGGATGAACTTGCGGTAGGCGTAGAGGCAGAACCCGGCGAACAACGGCCACTGCAGGGCGTATCCCAGGTTCTGGAAGCTGCCGGAGTTCGACTCCCACCGGCTCAGCTGCCACCAGCCCAGCGCCAGGCAACCGGCGGAGGCGACGATCGCCAAGACCAGCAGGCCGTACTTGCGGCGGCGGCGCATGGGCACATCAAGACGGTACCGCCTGCGGGGGCGGGCATCACAGCGGTGGCCCGCAGTAGCGCCGGCCACGGTCCTCGCCGTGGGCTCAGCGGCGGCCCGACGCCCTGGCTGTCGCGGCGCCCGGGGCCTTTGTGGTCTCGGCGGCTGTTCTAACCACGGTCGCCGGCCGGGACGTCACCGCTGCCCGGCGCGCCGCCGCCGCAGAGGACCGGTTGATGTTGATGCCGGGTCCGCTCTGGACGATGGTCGCTGAGTCCTGCCCGATGGATCCGGCGATCGACAGCGGGCCGGGTCCGGCCAGCACCGTGTTCTTCTGGAGGGCCCGCCCGCTGCTCAGGACGCTGAACGCCGCGGTGAAGTAACCATCGGTCGCACCCTCCCCGCCGGCTTCGACCCGGTTGTCGTCGCCGCCGATCTGGGCTGCCGCGTTGGCCGACCCGGTGGTGGCGCGGACGACATTGCTGTTACCCCCGAGTTGAGCCGCCGCGTTGGCCGCTCCGTTCAGGGCGTACACCTGGTTGTCAGAGCCGCCGAGTTGGGCGGCGGCATTGGCGGTCCCGTTCCGGGCGTAGACCTGGTTATTGGTACCGCCGAGTTGGGAAGCGACGTTCCCCAACCCGTTGGAGGCGAAGGCGCGGTTGTCGGTGCCGCCGAATTGGGCCGCGGCGTTGAGGAATCCGTCCGCTGCGACGACGTTGCTCCTGGTGCCCAGCATGCTGACCGCCGCGTTGAGTGTGCCGTTATCGCCGTTGCGGCCGGCCAGCACTGCGTTGTTCCTCCCGCCGAGATTCAGCGCGGCGTTCAGTATCCCGTCGGCGACGACCGACAGGCCCTCATCGGGGAGTTCGGTTCCATCGCCGAACAGGTTGATCGCGATGTTGCCGAATCCGCCCCGGGCCCTGACCTCAGATCCGCCCGGCACCGTGGTGCCCAGCGAGACGTTCGCGGCGAAGTTCGCGAAACCTTCGGCCACCGCGGTACCGTTCGCGCCTAACTGCACGGCCACGTTGAGAGCGCCACCTGACGCTTCGGCGACCGAGTCCGGGCCGGCGGCGAACGCGATGCCAAGCAGGCTTGCCGCCCGGGCCCCGGCGTTCTCGCCGATCGCGATCGCGATCCCCAGCGGGCTGCTGGTACAGCGGGCCGGGTCGGTGCTGAACAACCCGAACGCCGAGGCGCAGCTGGCCTCGGCTGGTGGAGAGAGGCTCAGGCCCCCGGTGCCCAGCGCCGCCGCCGCGAGGATTGTCGTCGTCAGTGTCGTTGCTGCGCTTCTCGCGCCCATGCCGCGCTCCCATGTTTCTGTCTCAAAGTCTTTGCGTCGAAGCCATTGGGACCTTTACACGACCGTCGTTATCCCGCAACCGATTCAGTGTGAGATAGGCTCATCGCACTTTGCGGGTGTGGTGAAATTGGCATACACGATGGCTTTAGGTGCCATTGCTCGAGAGAGCGTGAGGGTTCGAGTCCCTCCACCCGCACCATTTATGTGCAGCATTCGAATTAGCGCCACGGTGGCGGCCTCCGCAGTTCTGCCGAGACTTTGCTTTGCCCATCATTCGCCCACAGTTGCTGTTGGATAACGGCTTTCAAGATTGAGCGCTATGGCATCCAAATCGCTGTCGGAAAGGTCGGCATAGACCCTCGAGGTGGGGCTCGGACGATGAACGTCACTGGCTGGCCGCGGAGGCCGAGTTTCAGCGGAGGCGCGCAAGGCCATAACGGTAGAAGTCAGGTCAAGGGTGCCGCTGACGCGTACTCTTCGGTAGGTTTTTCCGGGGAACGAAAAGGGGACGGCTGTGGGATACCGAATCGCGGCTCGATGGAAGACCTCGGCGCCGGCGGTGCTGGGACTGATTTTCGTCACCGCCGTGGCCACGGCACCCGGCGCGGCCGCAGAACCCGACACCTGCGATCCGCAGACCGGCGTCGAGAACTCCTGTGCCGGCCAGCCTCCGGAAATCTGGCCGATCGCGCAGGGGAACTTCACCAGTCCCGACGATCCCGGCTGGATCTTCTTCAAGCCCTTCTTCTTTCCTGCCGGAGCCACTGGGCACAAGGCCGACTCCTCACGCGCTCAGCAGTACGGCTGCGGCATCGGGCCGGACGGCACCATAGGTTGCGATAGGGGGGATGGCCCGCTGCCCCCGCCCGGCACCAATCAGACGGTGGCGGGCCCGAAGCAGCCGGCCGAATACGTCTACTCCGAAACGCCGACCTTCACCCGCGACGGCGTCGGCGACCTGCCTGAGGGTCACCGTCTGGTCAACGGCGATGCTTGGTGCTCCGTGGGCTACCAGGGCTCGGTGAGCTGCGCCAGCGGGGACAACGGGTTCACCCTGGCCGGGTGGGGCGGCACGCTCGAACCTTAGCCGGACTGATCGGCCAATGCGGCCACCAACAGCCACTCGACGGCCGGATCACCGAACTCGGTCTGCATCTCAGCGTTGACCCAGCGGCCGCGGCGATGCCGTCACCATCGGCATCGCCGCCTCCTGCCTGCTCTTCACCGCGGTTCCAGTCGAACTGAAACCGGGACCGCTCTTACCGCTTTGGCTCTGGTTCTATCTCGCGGACTTCGGTGAGGTCTAGCGTGGGGCGGATGGGTTTGTTCAGCCACGAGGAGTTCGGTGGCCAAGTCGACAGTGCGGCCGCCGCTGCCGCCGGCGGTGGAGTTGTTCGGGCGCGGCGCGCTGAGCTGGACGAGTACGGGGTGGATGGTCCCGTCGTAGTCGGTCCGGGGTCGCCGCCCGAGGATGGTTCGTGTGGTCAGTTCGCCGTGCAGTTCCACGTGACGACGTCGATGCTGGTCGGGTTGAAACGTATTGCGGACATGCGTGGGGTAAGTGTGTCGGAGGTCTGCCGGCAGGTAATTGGCGTGTTTGTTGCCCAGCAGGAGGGCGAGTTGGAGGCGCTGCTGGCCGCTGAGTCCGAGGCGGCTGACTACCGGCCGAGCCTGGGTGGGCCGTAGCCCCGCCGCGGGCTCGCCCCACTAGGGAGGAAATGGAATGTCTGAACAGGAACGGTTTACGTACGACTTCATTGACGTCGGATACGTCAAGAGTCGGTACCACGTCCTTCAGAGAGTCGGCTACCCCACGGGGCACTGTCCCCCGGCGAAGCGGTCTTAGCCATCCACCTACCGGGAAGGCGCAGATCTCAAGAGCCCGGTGCTATCGGGAGCTACTCAGCGGCTCTCAGCCGGAAAAGAGGAATCCGGCGTCCGTGCGGCGCGGTCTTGGCCAGGTAGTCGCCGTACCCTGCGTAGACCTGCTCAGCCAGTGCGTACAGGCGGGCATGCTCGTCGGGGTCGGTCACCTCGCTGGCGAGGAAATCCTCACCCCCGAAACGGCATTGGGGGTTCCCCTTCAGGTTGTAGTACCACGCCGGATGCTTCGTCCCGCCGAAGTTCGAGGCGATGAGGATCGGATCGGGGCCATCATGGAAGTAGGTAAGCTGCACCTCCCGCGGCTGACCCGACCTGGCGCCGATCGTCACCAACGGTGCGTTGACAACGACGCCCATCGAGGTCGTGAAACGTCCGCCCGTCGCCCGGTAGAGCACAGGGTCAAGACGGGTCGAGACACGGCGGGCGAACCACTGCCCCGCGGGGGAGCGTCCGAACCTCTCACCGACCCGGTAGCCACGCCCGCGGCGCCTGTGGGGGTCGACGTAGCGCAGAGACATGACCGCACCGTACCCGCCGATCCGCGCAGAGCTGTCGCCGTCAGTCGTTAGCATCGCGAATATGGGGGCGAAGAAGACTGATGATGGCGCAGGCTGCGGTTTCGCAATTCTGTTGTTCGTTCTTTTCGTGGCCGTCGCCTGGCCCTACTATTTGGGGACCTGGCTGGCCGTGCAATACGGGGCGGACAACCCGTCCACAGCCCGCTCGGTGACCGGCTGGGTCCTGGAAGTGCTGTGGCTGGGCGGCCTGGTGTGGTTCACCGGGTGGTCGCGGCTCAAGGAGAAGCGGAAGCAGGACGCAGCCCGCCGCCTCGAGCGCCTCGCACAGCAACGCAAGCAGGAGTTCGGGTCGGCCGGCGCGCGTCTCTACGAGCAGGCCGACGCGTCGGTGTCGATGATCGCCGCGTCCGAGGCCGCCAGGTCGGGATGGCTCGGCGATCCCGCTGATTTCGACTTCCGTGCCGACCTGGAGGCGATCGCCGCCAATCTGCGCCGGGCCGGGAACATCCGCACCGTCACCGCGGACGCCGCGTCGATCCGCGACTTCAGCCAGGCCGACAAGCAGATGCTGCACGACGCGAAGGTCGAGATCGCCAAGCTGGAGAACTCGGTAAAGCAGCGCGTCGAGCTGATCGGCAAATGCGCACAGCAGGCCGCCGACATCGACCGTGCCCTGCGGGAGGAACGCGAAAGCGACGTCATGGCCAAGCGGCGCGAGGATCTGCGCGGACGCCTCGGCCCGATCCTCTACGGATCACAGAAGATGCCGATTGACCGCCCTTCGGAGTCTGCCGATGTGGTGACGTCACGAGCTGCGGCCTTCCACGAACTCAAGGCCCTCATCGACAAGCACCGACTCGACGAGGCGAACGACTAGCGAGCCGACGCGCGGGCAAGGCGCTGAATCGGCTGATCTCGCACGGGTGAACGAGGTCCTCAGAAGACCGTGTAGCCGCCGTCCATCACCAGTGTCTGCCCGGTGAAATAGCTCGAGCCGGGCCCGGCCAGCCACACCGCCGTCGCCTCGTAGTCCTGCGGTGTGCCCCACCGCCGCAGCGGAACCCTGGGCAGGATCTTGGCTTGCGCGGCGGGGGAGTCGAGCAGGCCCTCGGTCATGGCGGCCTCGGTCCAGCCCGGGACGATCGCGTTGACCCGGATCCGTTCCCGGGCCAGTTCCACGGCCAGACCGCGCGCCATGGCAACCAGGGCGGCCTTGGCGGCCGCGTAGTGGATGTTGAAGGCCAGGCCGTCGGTCATCGACACGCTGCTGGTGAACACGATGGACCCGGTTCGTCGCGCTTTCATATGGCCAGCCACCGCGCGGACGGTGAAGAACTGTCCGTCGAG
>LFFF01000032.1 GCA_001510415.1 Actinobacteria bacterium casp-actino6
TTCGGCCAACAGGAGCAGTCCCGCCGGATGTGGGAGGGTGGGCGGGTGCGTTCGTATCTGCTGCGGGTGCAGCTTGAGGACCGACCGGGCAGCCTGGGCTCGCTGGCCGTGGCGCTGGGCACGGTCGGGGCCGACATCCTGTCGCTGGACGTGGTCGAGCGAGGGGCCGGCACGGAGTCGACCTGGGTGGTCGACGACCTGGTGGTCGACCTGCCGGCCGGGTCGATGCCGGATTCGCTGATCACCGCCGCAGAGGGGCTCAACGGGGTGCGGGTGGAGTCCATCCGGCCGCACACCGGACTGCTGGAGGCGCACCGGGAACTCGAACTCATCGACCACGTCGCGGCCGCCGGCCCCCGGCAGGCCAAACTGCAGATGCTGGTCGATGAGGCTCCGCGGGTGCTCCGGGTGGGCTGGTGCACGGTGGTGGAGCACTCCGCGGCGGGCCCGCACCGCATCGCCGGCAGCCCCGGGGCGCCGGAGACCCAAGCCGCCGCCACCCCGTGGCTGCCGCTGAGCCACGCCGCGGCACTGGATGCCACCGAGGATTGGGTCCCGCAACTGTGGCGGGATATGGACACCACGCTGGCCGCCGCACCGCTGGGCGGTCCGTGCACCGCGATGGTGCTGGGCCGCCCCGGCGGGCCACACTTCCGGGCCTCGGAGGTGGCCAGGCTGGGCTACCTGGCCGGTATCGTCGCGACTCTGCTGCGTTAGCTCTCCTCGGGCTTGGCCGGGCCGTTCTGCAGCAACGCCCGGAATCCGTCCTCGTCGAGGATCGGGATGCCCAGTTCGACGGCCTTATCGTATTTGGAACCGGGTGCGTCGCCGGCGACGACGAACGACGTCTTCTTCGACACCGACCCGGCCGCCTTACCGCCGCGGACGATGATGGCCTCCTTGGCCTCATCGCGGGAGAACCCGGTAAGCGAGCCGGTGACCACGATGGTCAGACCCGCGCAGGTGGGTTCGATGCCGGTATCGCGCTCATCGGCCATCCGCACCCCGGCTGCGCGCCATTTGTCGACGATGGCGCGGTGCCAGTCGACCTCGAACCACTCCCGCAGCGCCGCGGCGATGGTGGGACCCACGCCCTCGACATCGGCCAACTGCTCCTCGCCGGCGGCCATGATCGCGGCCAGGTCACCGAACGCGGTCGCCAGCGCACGCGCCGCGGTGGGCCCGACATGACGGATGGACAGCGCCACCAGGATCCGCCACAGCGGCCGGTCCCTGGCCACCTGCAGGTTGGCCAGCAGCCGGTTGGCGTTGGCGGACAGCTTTCCGTCCTTGGTGCGGAAGAACTCCGCCTCGATCAGGTCCTCGGCGGTGAGGCCGAACAGGTCGCCCTCATCGGTGATGACGTTCGCGGTCAGCAGTGCGGTGGCCGCCTCGTAGCCCAGCCCCTCGATATCGAGGGCACCGCGACCGGCGAGGTGAAACACCCTCTCCCGCAACTGCGCCGGGCAGGACCGGGCGTTGGGGCAGCGGATGTCGACATCACCCTCCTTGGCCGGGGCCAGCAGTGTGCCGCACTCCGGGCAGTGCGTGGGCATGACGAACTCGCGCTCAGTCCCGTCGCGCAGGTCGACGACCGGGCCGAGCACCTCGGGGATCACGTCACCGGCTTTGCGGATCATCACGGTGTCGCCGATCAGCACACCCTTACGCGTGACCTCCGAACCGTTGTGCAGGGTGGCGAGGCTGACCGTCGACCCCGCGATCCGCACCGGGTCCATGAAGGCGAACGGGGTGACCCGCCCGGTGCGGCCGACGTTGACCCGGATATCGCGCAACCTGGTCTGGGCCTCCTCGGGCGGGTACTTGTAGGCCACCGCCCAGCGCGGCGCCCTGGAGGTCGCACCGAGCCGGCGCTGCTGGGCGAAATCGTCGACCTTGACCACGATGCCGTCGATCTCGTGTTCGATCTGGTGGCGGCGATCACCCCAGTAGCCGATGCGCTCGACCACCTCGTCCAGACCCGCCACCCGGGCGGTGTGCTCGGATACCGGCAGACCCCAGGCTTTCAGCGCCAGGTAGGCGTCATGCAGGCAGGCGGGGGCGAAACCCCCGGAATACTCGGCGTAGCCCAGGCCGTGACAGATCATCCGAAGCGGCCGTCGAGCTGTGACGGCCGGGTTCTTCTGCCGCAGCGAGCCGGCGGCACTGTTGCGCGGGTTGGCGAACGGCGGCTTGCCATCCTGCACCAGGCTGGCATTGAGGTTGTTGAAGTCGGCGACCATGAAGAAGACCTCGCCGCGCACCTCCAGGACGGTCGGAATGGGATAATCGCTTGTCTCGGTCAATGTTTCGGGGATGTCGCCGATGGTCCTGGCGTTGAGGGTGACATCCTCGCCGACCCGGCCGTCGCCCCGGGTGGCGGCCCGCTCCAGCCGGCCGTCCCGGTAGACCAGAGCGATGGCCACCCCGTCGACCTTGAGCTCGCACAGATAGTCCGGTTCGGGGCCGAGCTCGTTCTCCACCCGGACAGACCATGCGGCCAGTTCCTCGGTGTTGAACACGTCATCGAGGCTGAGCATGCGCTCGAGGTGTTCGGCCGCGGTGAACTCGGTGGCGAAGCCCGCCCCGCCCACCAGTTGGGTCGGCGAATCCGGCGCCCGCAGTTCCGGGTAGCGCGCCTCGAGGGCGACGAGTTCGGTGAACAGCGCGTCGAAGTCGGCGTCGGCGACGATCGGCGCGTCCTTGACGTAATAGCGGAACTGATGGCCGCGGACCTCATCGGCCAGTTCCTGCCAGCGCCGGCGGACATCCGGGTCGATCGGATCTGTTTCCGGGACATCGGCAGCCACAGCGCGAAGGTTATCCCGTCCGGCCGACGATGCCGCCGAGGAACGGTCACACGCCGAACGAGGCACAGCAATGACCTCCCCGAGAGCACCTTTCACGTAGGTTGTGCTCGGAGGAATTCCGCGGTCACCTCTGGCGGCCGTCGGAACGATCAGTCGAGAGGGCAACAATGAGAAACCCGAATCCTGCATTTGTCCGTGTGTTCGCCGTCGGCGCGGCGAGCTGCGCGGTCCTGCTCGGCAGCGAGGCAATCGCCGGCGCCGAGCCTGCGCCCGATTGCACCGCGGCGAACCTGGCTCGCGTTTCGGCGGGCGTTTCGAGTGCGACGGCGGACTACCTGGATGCCAATCCAGCCGTCAATGCCTTCTTCACGGGCCTGAAGGGCCAGGGCCCCGAACTGCTGGCCAGCAACGTGGAGAATTATCTCAACTCCTACCCGGAGGTTCGAGACGACCTAGAGGGTATCCGTCAGCCGTTGGCCGAATTCGAGACGCGCTGCGTCTAGGCCCACCCGCTGCGGTGCTGGTCGAACTGTCCTGCCGGTACTGCGCCCCTCGAAAGGATGCTTGACATGCGAATCAGACGGATTCTTCTCACTGCGGTTCCCGCCGCGGCGGCGGTGTTCGCCGCCTCGGTCGCCAGCCCGCCCCATCTCATGGCCGACCCGGGGGTGGGGGGCTGCGTGAACGCGGTCGGGGTGTCGGCCTGCACCGATGTCGGTATCAACGTGCCGAACCTCAACGCGGTGGCCAACGTGGTCCCGCGCATCCCGGTGCCGAATATCAACGTGCCGCACATCAACCCGGGTGGGTTCCACGGGCGCTGACGCCCCCGCCGGGAATCCCGGCCCGCCGTCCTACTTGCGTCCGGGCAGACGCATGACCGCCTGCACCATCGGCAACAGCGACTTCTGCCACAACGTCGGCGGCATCCCGAACGGCGGATCGAGGTTGAGTACCCGGGCGGTCGCGATCGTCTGCGCCTCGGTGTACTTCAGCAATCCCTCGGCGCCGTGCCGTCGGCCCACCCCGGAGGTACCCATTCCGCCCATCGGCGCGCTGAGGCTGCCCCAGGCGAAGGCATAGCCCTCGTTGACGTTGACCGTACCGGAGCGCAGGCGTGCGGCGATCTTCTCGCCCTCGCCGGTCGAGGCCGCCCACACGCTGGCGTTGAGGCCGTATTCGGTGTCGTTGGCCCGCGCGATCGCCTCTTCGACGTCGGCGACCGGGTAGATCGACACCAGCGGCCCGAAGGTCTCGTTGGCGGCGCATTCCATCTCGGCGGTGACGCCGGTCAGAACGGTCGGCTCGTAGAACAGCGGCCCGATGTCGGGACGCGCCCTGCCTCCGGCAATCACTGTGGCGCCCTTGGCTTTCGCATCATCGACGTGGTTCGACACGGTCTTGAGCTGACCTTCTGAGATCAGGCTGCCCATATCGGCGGAGAAGTCATAGCCGGTGCCGAGCGTCATTGCGCGCGTCGCCTCCCCGAACTTGCGGGTGAACGCGTCAGCGACATCGGACTCGACGTAGATCCGCTCGATGGAGATGCACAACTGGCCGGCGTTGGAGAAACAGGCCCGGGTGGCGGCCTTGGCCACCTTGTCCAGATCGGCGCCGCGGGTCACGATCATCGCGTTCTTGCCGCCGAGTTCGGCGGAGAACCCGATCAGTCGGCGCCCGCACTGTTCGGCGAGCAGGCGGCCGGTCTCGGTGGAACCGGTGAACATCAGGTAGTCGGTGTTGTCCAGGATGGCGGTGCCGACGACGGAGCCGGGGCCGGGCACGACCGCGTACAGGTCCCGCGGCAGGCCGGCCTGGTACAGCAGTTCGGCGCAGGCCAGCGCGCAATACGGCGTCTGGCTGTCCGGTTTCACCACCACCGCGTTGCCGGCGATCAGGGCCGGGACCGAGTCCGAGGCGGTCAGCGTCATCGGGTAGTTCCACGGCGAGATCACCCCGACGACACCCTTGGGCTGGTAGCAGACGGTGGTCTTTCCGATCCCGGGCAGCAGCCCCTGCACGTGGTGCGGCTTGAGCAGGTCGGCGGAGACCCGCGCGTAGTAGTTCGCGTTGGCCATCAGGTCGATGAGTTCCTCCTGCGCCGCCCAGCGGGCCTTGCCCGCCTCGGCCTGCAGCAGGTCCATCAGGAAATCGCTGTTCTTGATCACCAGATCGCGGTAGCGCTCGACGATCTTGAGCCGGTCGGAGACCGGCCGCTTGGCCCACTGGACCTGGGCGGCGCGTGCCTTGGCGACGGCGGCTTCGACATCGGCGGCCGTCCCGACCGGGATCGTCGCCAACGGCTTGCCGGTGAATATCTCCTCCACCGTCCGGGTCGGGCGCGCGTCGGGATCGGTGATCGCGGCCAGGGATCGCAGGCGGTCGAAAACGTCAGCTGAGGGAGCGGGCATACCACCAGACTAGGACAGCGGCAGCTCAGATGGCCCCGGGGTCTTCGGCGATCGCCGCGGCGGCCCGCACCGCCAGCCCGGTCGCGGCCCGCGCCCAGGCTTCGGTGGCACCGGCCAGCCCGCAAACCGGACTCAGACCGATCCGTTCAACCAGCACCGCGCGTGGGAAACCGAGCCGGTCGGTGACCGCCGCTGCAGCGCGGGCGAGTTCCTCGAAAGCGGGCGGGTGCTCGGGGGCGATGGCCGGCAGCAGCCCCAGCACCACGCTGCGGCCGGAGTCGATGAACTCGGCCAGTCCGTCCAGCGCCTCGGCGCCCAGCGTGCCGACATCGACCGAGACCGACCCGATGCGGCTGCGCCGCAAAGCATTCCACGGCAGATCAGCCGCGCAGCTGTGCACCAGCACCGCACCGCCGAGACGGGCCACGCAGTCGTCGAGCAGCGCGATGACCAGAGTCTCGTCGACCGGGTGCACCGGGGTCAGCGCAGTCACCCCGGCCAGCCGGCCTGCCAGAGCCGCGGGCAGCAGCGGTTCGTCGAACTGCACCACCACCGGGGCCGACAGCCGGCGCGCCAGTTCGTCCCGGTGCACCGCGATCCCCTCGGCCAGCGACGCCGTCAGGTCGCGCAGCGCACCGGGATCGGTGATGGCCCGGTGTCCGTTGCCCAGTTCCAGAGCAGCGGCCAGGGTGATCGGGCCCGGCGCCTGCACTTTGACGGTGCATCCGCCGCGCGTCCCGCCGGCCTTCTCCCAGGCCTCCTCGAACGCGTCGAGATCCTCACCGAGCAGGCTCGCCGCCCGCCGCGTCACCGCACCGGGCCGGGCGGCGATCCGGTATCCGCGCGGGACGGTGTCGATGGCGATATCGACCAGCAGTGCCCCGGCGCGGCCGATCAGGTCCGCACCGACACCGCGGGCGGGCAACTCCGGCAGGTAGGGCAACGAGTGCAGTTCCCCGACGATGACCTCGGCGGCACGCCGCGGCGACGTGCCGGGCCAGGATCCGATACCGGTGGCCGCGGCGAAACTGTTCACCGGCCAAACCTACGCGCCGGCGGATCGCTCTCTGTTGCTGACGATCGTCGCGCTGCCGATGACCTCGTCGCCGGCCGGGTCCGGACGGTAGAGCACCATCGTCTGGCCGGGCGCCACCCCCCGTAGCGGGGTTCGCAGGGCGACGTGCAGCACCCCGCCGTCGACGCCGGCGATCCCGGCCGCGATCCCGCCGTGTGCGCGCACCTGGACCTCGCAGTCGCCCAAACCGTCCGGTGCGGTTCCGGAGGTGAACACCGGATGCTGACCGGTCAGCGACCAGACGTCGAGATCCCCCGCGTCGCCGACCCGGACCGTACCGGACTCGGCGTCGATGCCGGTGACGTAGCGCGGCTTGCCGTCCGGGCCGGGACCGGCGATTCCCAGACCCCTGCGCTGGCCGACGGTGAAACCGTGAACCCCGTCGTGCTGGGCCAGCACGGTGCCGTCGGCGTCCACGACGGCCCCGGGCCGCACCCCGATGCGGGCTCCCAGGAAGGCCCGGGTGTCACCGGACGGGATGAAGCAGATGTCGTGGCTGTCCGGCTTGTCGGCCACCGCCAGACCCCGCCGCGCCGCCTCGTCCCGGATCGCCGGCTTGGGGGTGTCCCCGATCGGGAAAACCGCATGCCGCAACTGCTCCGCGGTCAGCACCCCGAGCACGTAGGACTGGTCCTTGTCGCGGTCCACCGCACGCCGCAGCCGGCCCTCGGACAGCCGGGCGTAGTGCCCGGTGGCCACCGCGTCGAAGCCCAGTGCCAGCGCCCGGTCGGCCAGCGCAGAGAACTTGATCCGCTCATTGCAGCGCACACACGGGTTGGGGGTCTCCCCGCGGGCATAGGAGGCTACGAAGTCGTCGATGACGTCGTCATGGAACCGGTCGGCGAAATCCCAGACGTAGAAGGGGATTCCGAGGATGTCGGCAACCCGTCGGGCATCACCGGCGTCCTCCCGCGAGCAGCAGCCGCGCGATCCGGTGCGCAACGCCCCCGGCGCCTGGGACAGCGCCAGGTGCACGCCGACCACATCGTGGCCGGCCTCCACCATGCGGGCGGCGGCCACCGAGGAGTCCACCCCGCCGCTCATCGCGGCCAGAACTCTCATCGCGGTCCGGCCGGTGAACTGGCCAGCGCCGCCTGCCGGGCCCGGTCGACGGCAGCGGGCAGCACCCGCAGGGCAGCCTCGACGTCCTCGCCGGTGCTGTTGTGGCCCAACGACAATCGAAGCGAACCGCGGGCGGTCCCGGCGTCGACGCCCATCGCCAGCAACACATGGGACGCTTGCGCGACACCGGCCGTACAGGCCGATCCGGTGGAGCATTCGATACCGCCGGCGTCCAGCAGCATCAGCAGCGAGTCGCCCTCACAGCCGCGGAAGGTGAAGTGGGCGTTGCCGGGCAGCCGCCGGTCCCCCTCGGCGCCGTTGAGGTGGGCGTCGTCGATCGACCCCAGAACGCCGTCGATGAGGTGGTCCCGCAGGGTGCGCAACCGCACTGCGGTCTCCTGCTGGGCGCCGACGGCGATATCGGCGGCCGCCGCCATCGCGACCGCGCCGGCGACGTCGAGGGTGCCGGAGCGGACGTCCCGTTCCTGGCCGCCGCCGTGCAGCAGTGGCACGCAGGCGACGTCGCGGCGCAGTAGCAGCGCCCCGACACCGGTGGGCCCACCGAACTTGTGGGCGGTCAGGCTCATCGCCGACAGCCCGGAACCGGCGAAGTCAAGCGGAACCTGGCCGATGGCCTGCACCGCGTCGCTGTGCATCGGGACACCGAACTCGGCAGCCACGGCGGCCAGCTCGGCGATCGGCATGACGGTGCCGACTTCGTTGTTGGCCCACATCACCGAGACCAGCGCGACATCGGATCCCTCCGCCGGGCCATGCTCGGCGAGCGCCTCGCGCAGCGCCGCCGGGGTCACCGACCCGTCGGGCCCGGTCGGCAGGAATGTCACCTCGGCGCCCTCATGGGTGGCCAGCCATGCGACCGCGTCGAGGACCGCGTGGTGCTCGACGGCGGTGGTGATGATGCGGCGACGGGCCGGGTCGGCGTCCCGGCGGGCCCAGAAGATGCCCTTGACGGCGAGGTTGTCGCTGTCGGTGCCGCCGGCGGTCATGATCACCTCCGACGGGCGCGCGCCCAGTCGGGCCGCAAGGCTTTCCCGGGCCTCCTCCAACCGCCGGCGGGCGGCCCGGCCCGCGGTGTGCAGTGAGGAGGCGTTGCCGACGGTGGCCAGCACGGCCGTCATCGCCTCGATGGCCGCGGGATGCATCGGGGTGGTGGCAGCGTGGTCGAGATACACCGACCGGGTCTGACTCATGGCCCGTCCAGAATACCGGCCGGGACCGGTCGGCATTCCGGGCGAACAGACCCGGGCCGTCGAATCGGGGAGGAGGCCCGGCCCCGGCATGGCACCATTTTCGTCGTGTGCTTCTCGATGACGGCTGATCTGGTGGCGGGTACCGCGTTGGTGCCGGTGGCGGCGCTCACGCTTCGGGAGGTCAAACATCGGCGGGAGCTGATGTTCGCCCTGTTACCGGCGGTGTTCGCGGTGCACCAGTTCCTCGAGGTCGCGGTCTGGGCCGGACTGGACGGCGACGTGTCCCCCGGGGTGGCGAACCTGGCGATGCGGGCCTATCTGTTCATCGCGTGGCCGCTGCTGCCCCTCTATATGCCGCTGGCCCTGATGCTGCTCGAACCTCCCGGCCGCGCCCGCCGTTGGGCAGCCCCGTTCGTGGCCCTCGGCGCCATCGTGGCGATCTACCTCGGATATGTGGTTCTGGCCAATCCCGTGGAGGTGATCCGGCATCCCTACGGGCTGGAATACCTCACGGTCGTCCAGCACCCGCTGGTGTGGGCGGTGCTGTACATCGTCGCGGTGATCGGGCCGCCGCTGATGTCCGGCTACCGATCGATCGTCGCATTCGGGGTGCTGAACCTGGTGGGCCTGATCGTGGTGGCCGTGTTCTACTTCAACGCGTTCGCATCGCTGTGGTGCGTCTTTGCCGGCATCTCCTCGATTCTGATGCTCGTGCACATGATCAGGCGGCGGCGCACTCCCGACGCCGAACGGCTGCCCGGGAGCCGGGTGCCCACGCCGGCCTGAACCCTGGCCCGTCCCGCTGACGCAACAACGCCCGACCGGGTTTTCCGGCCGGGCGTTGTCGTGTGAGCGTCGTGACTAACCCTTGCGGGCCTTGACCGCCTCGGTCAGCTGGGGGGTGACGCTGAACAGGTCCCCCACCACGCCGTAGTCGGAGATCTCGAAGATCGGCGCCTCTTCGTCCTTGTTGACCGCGACGATGGTCTTGGAGGTCTGCATACCGGCCCGATGCTGGATCGCACCGGAGATACCCAGGGCGATGTACAGCTGCGGCGACACCGTCTTGCCGGTCTGGCCGACCTGAAACTGACCCGGGTAGTAGCCGGAGTCGACCGCCGCGCGGGAGGCGCCCACCGCGCCGCCCATCGAGTCGGCGAGTTCCTCGACGACCACGAACTTGTCCGCACTGCCGACCCCGCGGCCGCCGGCAACGACGATCGCGGCCTCGGCGAGTTCGGGACGGTCACCGGCCACGGCAGGCTGCCGGGAGGTGATCCGGGCGGCGCCGGCAGCCGGTGCCGGCACCTCGACGCTGACCTGCTCGCCCGCGGCCGGGCTGGGTGCGGCTTCGATCGCACCGGGTCGCACGGTGATCACCGGCACCTCGGCGTTGACCTTGGCCTCGACGGTGAACGCCCCGCCGAAGATGGAGTGGATCGCGGTGCCGTCGGCCTTCACGTCGACGACGTCGGACAGCACACCGGAACCGATCCGGGCGGCCAACCGCCCGGCGATCTCCTTGCCGTCGGCGGTGGCCGGCAGCAGGACGGCGGCCGGTCCGGCCGACTCCACCAGGTTCGCCAGCACATCGACGAACGGGGTGATCAGGTAGTTCTCCGCGTCGTCGGACTCGGCAACGTAGATCTTGGCGGCGCCGGCGGCCTTGAGATCCTCCACCAGCGGTGCGGCGGTGCCGGGTCCACCGACGACGACGGCGGACGGTTCGCCCAGTGCGCGGGCCGCGGTGAGCAGCTCGGTGGTGACCTTCTTCACCGCGCCCTCGGAGTGCTCGACGAGCACGAGTACTTCAGCCATAGCAGTTCTCTTTCTCGCAGTTTCTGGGGTATCCGGAAAGTCAGACAGGGACTAGATGATCTTCTGGGCTACCAGGTAATCGGCAATCTTCTTACCGCCCTCGCCCTCGTCGGCAACCTTCTCGCCGGCCGTCTTCGGCGGCTTCGGGGTCGATGAGACGACGCTCGAGCCGGCATTGGCCAGGCCCACCTCGTCGGCCTCCACGCCGATGTCGGCGAGGCTGAGGGTGGTGACTTCCTTCTTCTTCGCGGCCATGATGCCCTTGAAGGACGGGAAGCGCGGCTCGTTGATCTTCTCGTTCACGCTGACCACCGCAGGCAGCGTGGCCTCGACGGTGCACAGGCCCTCGTCGGTCTCGCGCTCACCGCTGATGGTGCCGCCCTCGATGACGATCTTGCGCATATGGGTCAGCTGCGGCAGACCGAGGTACTCGGCGATGATCGCCGGGACCGCGCCGCCGGTGCCGTCGGTGGCCTCGTTACCGGCGATCACCAGGTCGGTGCCCTCGATCGTCCCCAGTGCGCGCGCCAGCGCCCAGCCGGTCTGCACCATGTCCGAACCGTGCAACTGCTCGTCGAGCAGGTGCACACCCTTGTCGGCGCCCATCGACAGTGCCTTGCGGATGGCCTCGGTGGCGCGCTCCGGTCCGGCGGTCAGGACGGTGACCGTGCTGTCGCCACCCTCTCGCTCCTTGATCAGCAGCGCCTCCTCGACGGCGCGCTCGTTGATCTCGTCGAGCACGGCGTCGGCGGCATCCCGGTCGAGGGTCCAGTCGCCGTCGGAGAGCTTGCGCTCCGACCAGGTGTCCGGGACCTGTTTGATCAGAACCACGATGTTCGTCATGGCTTATCTACATCCTCCTGGCAGGCGTCGTGCGGCCGTTCGGAACGCACGTTATGGGGTCTTCTACTGACCACATCATGTTACTAGCGGGTAACTTATGATGGGTTGCACCATAACGATAGCCTGCCCGGCAAGCCGTTCCCGCAGGCCCGTCGGGACCGGAAGGGTTCGCGATTGCCGGGCGGCAGGTTAGCCTGCCTTGCGATGAGCGCGCACCTGACCGACGCGGCCGACGACGGCCTCCCACTGACCGGCGAACGGACCGTTCCCGGCCTGACGGTGGAGAACTACTGGTTCCGCCGCCATGAGGTCGTCTATCGCTGGTGTGCCGATAAATACGCAGGTCAGGATGTGCTCGAGGCCGGTTGCGGCGAAGGCTACGGAGCAGACCTGATCGCCTCCACTGCCCGCCGGGTGGTGGCCGTCGACTACGACGCGGCGACCATCGCCCATGTCGGCACCCGCTACCCCCGGGTGCAGGTCCTCGCGGCCAATCTGGCGGCGGTTCCGATGCCGGACGCGTCGGTCGACGTGGTGGTGAACTTCCAGGTCATCGAGCATTTGTGGGATCAGCCACAGTTCATTACCGAATGCTTACGGTTACTGCGACCGGGTGGGTTGCTGCTGATGTCCACCCCGAACCGGATCACCTTCACCCCCGGCAGCGACACTCCGCTCAACCCGTTCCACACCCGAGAACTCAACGCCGCCGAATTGCGGCAGTTGCTCGAGGACGGCGGTTTCACGGTCGACGGCATGTACGGGGTCTTTCACGGCCCCCGGCTCGCCGAGATGGATGCCCGCCACGGCGGGTCGATCATCGACGCGCAGATCGCCCGCGCGGTGGCCGAGGCCCCGTGGCCGGAGGACCTGCTGGCCGATGTCGCCGCGGTCCGGTGCGAGGACTTCGAGATCGAATCCGAGACCAGCCGGCGAGATATCGACGCCAGCCTGGACCTGCTGGCGATCGCGACGCGCCCGTGACGACATCTTCTTCCCCCGAGTCTTCCCCCGAGCCGCTTCGCTCCCACCTTCGAGGGACCCGTAACGAGGTGCCCGGCCAGTTCAGCCTCGTTCTGCACACCCATCTGCCATGGCTGGCACACCACGGCCGGTGGCCGGTAGGCGAGGAATGGCTCTACCAGTCGTGGGCCGCGGCCTATCTGCCGCTGTTGCGGGTGCTGCGGACGCTGGCCGCCGAGGACCGCCGCGGACTGATCACGCTGGGCATGACCCCGGTGGTGACCGCGCAACTCGATGATCCCTACTGCCTCGACGGTATGCAGCACTGGCTGGCCAACTGGCAGCTGCGGGCGCTGGAGGCCGCCCATGTCCACACCCCCACCGGGGCGGCCGCCGGCACGGCGAGCACACCTGAGGCGTTGCGGCGCTTCGGAATTCGGGAACACGAGGAGGCCACCGGCGCCCTGGAGGACTTCTCCGTGCTGTGGCGCCACGGTGCCAGCCCGCTGCTGCGGGAGCTCATCGACACCGGCACCGTCGAACTCCTCGGCGGCCCGCTGGCGCACCCGTTCCAGCCACTGCTGCACCCGCGGCTGCGCGAGTTCGCGCTGCGTGAGGGCCTCGCCGACGCCGGACAGCGACTGGGCAGCACCCCGGCCGGAATCTGGGCGCCGGAATGCGCCTACGCCCCGGGCATGGAGCATGACTACGCCGCGGCCGGGGTGAGCCACTTCATGGTCGACGGGCCCTCACTGCATGGCGACACCGCACTCGGCCGGCCCGTCGGGGACACCGGCGTGGTGGCCTTCGGTCGCGATCTGCAGGTCAGCTACCGGGTCTGGTCGCCGAAGTCCGGCTATCCCGGTCACGCCGCCTACCGCGACTTCCACACCTACGACCACCTCACCGGCCTCAAACCCGCCCGGGTCACCGGCCGGGGCGTCGACTCCGCCGCCAAGGCGCCGTACGACCCGCATCGCGCCGACCGCGCCGTCGATGCCCATGTCGCCGATTTCGTCGACGTGGTGCGCCGGCGGCTGATCAGCGAATCCGAGCGGATCGGACGGCCGGCCCACGTGGTGGCCGCTTTCGACACCGAACTGTTCGGGCACTGGTGGTACGAGGGTCCGGTCTGGCTCGAGCGGCTGCTGCGCGCACTCCCCGAGGCGGGCGTGCGGGTCGGCACCCTGAGCGACGCACTGGACAACGGTTTCGTCGGCGCCCCGGTGCAGCTTCCGCCGAGTTCGTGGGGGTCGGGCAAGGATTGGCAGGTGTGGGCCGGTGAGCAGGTCGCCGACATCGTGGCGCTCAACGGCGAGGTGGTCGACACCGCGCTGGCCTGCGTCGACAAAGCGCTGGCCCAGGGCGGTCGCGCGCCGACCCGCGATCCGGTAGCCGATCAGATCCTGCGCGAGACTCTGCTCACCGTCTCCAGCGACTGGCCGTTCATGGTGTCCAAGGACTCCGCCGCGGACTACGCCCGCTACCGGGCCCACCTGCACGCGCACGCCACCCGGGAGATCGCCGACGCCCTCGCCGCGGGCCGTCGCGAGGTCGCGGTCCGACTGGCCGAGGGCTGGAACCGGGCCGATGGGCTGTTCGGCGCCCTGGACGCCCGGCGGTTACCGAAGTGAGCGCTGCGCCGCGGGTCCCCCACCGCGAGCGTGCGTGTCGGCACGCCGACACGCCGTGCGGCCGATCACTGCGCGCACCCTCGCCCGACATGATCCGCCGGTGAAGATCCTGATGGTGTCGTGGGAGTACCCGCCGGTGATCATCGGCGGCCTCGGCCGGCACGTCTACCAACTGGCCACCGCACTGGCCGCCGACGGTCACGACGTGGTGGTGCTGTCCCGCCGGCAGGCGGGTACCGATCCGGCCAGCCACCCCACCGGCGACGAGATGAGCGAAGGTGTCCGGGTCATCGCCGCGGCCGAGGACCCGCACGAGTTCGACTTCGGCCGCGACATGATGGCGTGGACGCTGGCCATGGGCCACGCCATGATTCGGGCCGGGCTCCGCCTCGACGGCGACTGGAAGCCCGATGTGCTGCACGCCCATGACTGGCTGGTCGCCCACCCGGCCATCGCGCTAGCCGAATTCTTCGATATCCCAATGGTTTCCACGATCCACGCGACCGAGGCGGGTCGGCACTCCGGCTGGGTGTCCGGAAGGATCAGCCGGCAGGTGCACGCCCTGGAGTCCTGGCTGGCCCGGGAGTCCGACGCGCTGATCGCCTGTTCGGCGTCGATGTCCGACGAGGTCGCCGAACTGTTCGGCCCCGGACTGGGGCCGATCTCGGTCATTCCCAACGGTATCGACTCCGGCCGTTGGCCGTTCGCCCGCCGCGGCCGGCACGACGGCCCCCCGGAACTGCTCTACTTCGGCCGGTTGGAGTACGAGAAGGGTGTGCACGACGCGATCGCCGCGCTACCGCGGATCCGCCGCGTCCATCCCGGTACGACCCTGATGATCGCCGGCGATGGCACCCAACAGGACCGGCTGATGGAAGTGGCCCGAAAGCACAAGGTGCTCAGGGCGGTTCGCTTCCTCGGCCGGGCCGATCATGACGAACTGCTGGCGCTGCTGCACCGCGCCGACGTGGCGGTGCTGCCGAGCCACTACGAGCCGTTCGGCATCGTGGCCCTGGAGGCCGCCGCGGCCGGCACCCCGCTGGTGACCTCGAATGTCGGCGGGCTCGGCGAGGCGGTGATCGACGGCGAGACCGGCCTGTCCGTCCCGCCCCGCGATGTCGCGGCCCTGGCCGATGCCTTAAACACGGTGCTGGCCGACCCGGCGAGCGCCCAGCGCCGCGCGGTGGCCGCGCGGGACCGGCTGACGTCGGACTTCGACTGGCATACCGTCGCGGCCGAGACCGCGCGGGTATATCTGGGCGCCAAACGCCGCCCGCGCCAACCGTTGGGCCGACTGCCCATCGTCGAGCATCCGCTGCCGAACCGCTGACCCTGCTGATCTACCGGGCGGCCTTCTTACGCTCGATATCGGCCAGCGCAGCGGCCAGTTCGGCCCGTTGCGCCGCAGAGGTCTCCCAGGCCAGCTTGCGGTTCTTGACCACCTTGGCCGGCGACCCGACGGCGATCGAGAAGTCCGGGATGTCACCCTTGACCACCGCGTGCGCGCCGAGCACGCAGCCGCGACCGATCGTGGTGCCGCGCAGGATGGTGACCTTGGTCGCGATCCAGGTGTCCGGGCCGATCCGGACCGGGGTCTTGACGATGCCCTGGTCCTTGATCGGCAACTCGATGTTGTCCATCTTGTGGTCGAAGTCGCAGACGTAGCACCAGTCAGCCATCAGCGCCGATTCGCCGAACTCGATGTCGATATAGCAATTGATGACGTTGTCGCGCCCGAAGACCACCTTGTCGCCGAGGCGCAGCGAACCCTCGTGGGCCCGGATGGTGTTCTTATCGCCGATATGCACCCACCGACCGATTTCCAGCTGCGCGAGTTCCGGGGTGGCATGGATCTCGACGTCCTTGCCCAGGAACACCATGCCGCGGGTGATGACATGCGGGTTGGCCAGCTTGAACGTCAGCAGCCGCCAGTAGCGCACCAGGTACCAGGGCGTGTAGGCGCGGTTGGCAATGACCCATTTCAGTGAGGCCCTGGTGAGGAACCGCGCCTGCCGCGGGTCGCGCAGCCGGGAACCGCGCCACCGCTTGTGGATCGGCGAACCCCACATGCTTGTCATGGCCGATGAGCCTACCCAAGCTGACGACAGGGCCGGGTTAGTCTCGGCTGTACGGTCCCAGGCGACGATGACGGAAGGACACCGGTGCTGCGGCGAGTGCTGGCGTTGACCTCGACGGCGCTGTTGACCGGTTTGGTTGCGGGCTGCGCCAACACCGATTCCTGGGTGGAGTCCACCGCGGCTGCGGGCTGGAGCGCGCAGTATGCCGACGCCGCCAACACCAGCTACACCGATACCGACGGCGCCACCGCACTGACGTTGGGGTGGAGCCGCTCGGTCAAGGGCGAACTGGGTGCGGCGGCCGCTCTGGGCGTCGGCGGGTACCTGGCCGTCAACGGGCAGACCGCCGGCGGGTGTTCGCTGATGGTGTGGGAGAACGACAACAACGGTCGGCAACGCTGGTGCACCCGGATGGTGCTCGGTGGCGGCTTCTCCAGCCCGCTGTTCGACGGGTTCGACAACCTTTATCTGGGTCAGCCCGGTCTGATGATCTCCTACCCGCCGACCCAGTGGGTGCGCTGGCGCACCCCGGTGATCGGAATGCCCACCACCGCGCGGTTTCTCCGCGGCGGACAGCTGCTGGTGGTCACCCATCTGGGGCAGGTGCTGATCTTCGACTCACATCGCGGCACGGTATCCGGGACCCCGCTGGACCTCGTCGAGGGTATCGACCCGACCGACGCCACCCGCGGCCTGACCGACTGCCAGCAGTCGCTACCCGGCTGCCCGGTGGCCTCGGCGCCGGCGTTCTCGGCGGCCAGTGGGATCGTCGTGATCGGGGTGTGGCAGCCGGGCGCGAGATCGTCGGTACTGACCGCCCTGCGTTACCAGCCCGGCCAGACACCGCTTCTGACCCGGGAGTGGACATCCGATGCGATCGAGGCCGGCGTGCTGGCAAGTCCCGTGCTGTCAGCCGATGGCGCGACCGTCTACGTCAATGGCCGCGACCGCCGGCTGTGGGCGTTGGACGCCGACACCGGAAATCCGAAATGGTCTGTGCCGCTGGGGTTCCAGCCGCAGACTCCGCCGACGGTCGGCCCGGGCGGTCTGATCATCGCCGGCGGCGGACCGGATACCCGACTGGCGGCGGTGCGGGATTCCGGGGACCGTGCCGAGATCACCTGGCGTCGCGACGATGTCAGCCCGCTGTCCACCTCGAGCCAGGCCGGCGAACAGGTCGCCTACACGGTGGTCGCCGAGGCGCCCGAGCGGCTGTCACTGCTGGTGTTCAATCCCGCCGACGGCGGTCGCACACTCAACAGCTACCCGCTTCCGCAAGCCGGCGGCTATCCGGTCGGCATCTCGGTCGGCTCCGACCGCCGGGTGGTGGTGGCCACCAGCGCCGGGCAGGTCTACAGCTTCAGCCCCGGATAGCCTCGACGGAGCGGCGATCGTGTCAGACGGTCTCGTTATTATTCGAACATGTATTCGACAGATATCGACGGGGCGGTCGGCCGGATCGACGCCGACCTCGACGAGCTCTCCGGCGTCGATTTGTCCGCGCTGAGCGCAACCGAGTTGGTTCGGTTCGCCGAACGATGCGAGACGTTACTGCGCCGCCAGCGGGTGGTGTGTGCAGATATCGCGGTGGAACTGGCCGGCCGCGACGTCGCCGAACTTGGCGGCGCGCCGCACAAGGTGCTGGCCGACTGGGTGCGGATCAGCCCCGCCGAGGCCCGCCGACGAGTGCGCCTGGCCGAGCCGCTGGCACCCAGAACCACGCTGCTCGGTGAGCCGCTGCCCGCCCACCGGCCCGCGACGGCCGCAGCCTGGCGGGCCGGGGACCTCGATGTCGAGCATGTCGGGGTGATCGCCCGGTTTTTCGACGAGCTGCCGCTGTCCGTCGGCCACGCCGAGCGCGAGGAGGCCGAGGTCCTGCTCGCCACCCAGGCCCGGCAGTTGCGCCCCGACCAACTGGCCAAGGTCGCCGAGCAGTTGGCGCTGCTCCTCAACCCCGACGGGGTGTTCAGCGACGCCGACCGGGCCGCCCGCCGCGGATTCAGCTGGGGACCTCAACAGGCCAACGGTATGAGCCAGGGCCGGCTCTGCGCCACCCCGGCACTACGCGCCGAGATCGACGCCCTGTTCGCCAAATTCGCCGCACCCGGACGCTGCAACCCGGCCGACCAGACACCCCTGATCGAGGGCGAACCCACCCAGGCCCGCATTGACGCCGACACCCGCACCCACGCCCAACGCCAACACGACGCCCTCTCGGCGGTCATGCGCAGCCTGCTCGGAAACCCGAAACTCGGCAAACACAATGGCCTGCCCGTCACGGTCATCGTCTCAGCAACCCTGCAGGATCTCCACGACGCCGCCGGTGTCGGCATCACCGCCGCCGGCACCTCCGTACCCATGCCCGATGTCATCCGGATGGCCACCCACACGTACCACTACCTGAGCATCTTCGACAAGGCGACCAGGCGAGCCCTGTGGCTGGGCCGAACCAAACGCATCGCCAGCGCCGATCAACGCATCGTCCTGCACGAACGCGACCGCGGCTGCACCTTCCCCGGCTGCACCGTGCCCGGTTACGGCAGCCAGGCCCACCACGCCACCCGGGACTGGGCCGACGGCGGACACACCGACATCGACGACCTCGCCTTCAGCTGCGGCCCCCACAACCGCCTCGTCAAGCACGGCGGCTGGAACACCCGGAAACTTTCCAACGGCACCACCGAATGGATACCCCCACCTCACCTGCCACTCAGGGGCGGGGTCAACCAATATCACCATGCCGACACGCTGGTCCGAAGGCTCTACCGGCAATCAGCCCGGCGGCACCGGCCACCGCAGCACCAGGTCAACATCCTCAGAGTTGCAGCGGGGGAATCTGATCACGCGGCACCGTCACCGAGGTTTCGCCCGCGAAGGAGGGCAGCAGTTCGGCGCGGCCGAAGAAGAAGATCACCGCATCATCGGTGACGGCGAAATTCTGGTAGTGCGAGGAGTCGCGTCCGTCACCCGGGGAGATGCTGCCCACCAGTCCGGTGTCGGTTTCCAGCTGACGCTGCACGACAGGAAAAATCGCATCCAACGGTTTGGCGTCCGGGGCGAACAACGTGTCGAAGGTGACCGGCCGACCCCGGTTGACGTCATAGGTAAAGGACTTGAACCAGGTTGTCGGATGCGCACTGCCCACGTCTTGGAACAGGGTCAGCACGACGCTGCGAGTTTGCGCCGACTGGAACGACTCCGCCGTGACGTCCATCTGGTAGGGCATGACGCGGGCATCCGGGATACCCGCGATGTTGACGAATCCCTCGCGGGTCTGGCCCAGGTAGTCGACGATCGCCTGCTCGTCCGGGTAGCCGAGCGGGAACGTCACATCCATCGTGTAGGCCGGTTCGCGGGCCTGGACCCGGCAGATCTCCCCGGCCTCCACCGCCCCGCCGAGTGCGGCGCAGGCTCCGGGTGCCGCCATGGCCGGGGCGGCGGTCACCAGCATGCCGCCTACCAGCAGCGGGACCACGTTGCGCAGCAGGCGCGGAAATCGCATATCGGCAGCCTACCGGGACGCCCGGCAGATGAACGCCACCGCTCGGGCGGCCGGCCCGGCACCACGGCGCATGATCACCAACGACATCGCCTGATTGCCTGACGGGCGCAGGCGGCGGCGCAACACGTCGGGGTCGACATCGACCCCGCGAACCAGAATCTCCAGCGAACCGCAGTCGCGGGCCGAAAGCGCCTGCCGCAGAATCTTTTCCCGCAGCGGAAGCTGATCGAGTACTTCAAAGCCACGCACTCCCTCCGGTAGCACGTCCCCGGTGAGGTAGGCGATATCCGGATCGAGTTGCCACAGTCCGTGCCGGTTGGCGTACTGGCGCACCAGCCCGGCACGCACGACGGCGCCGTCGGGGTCGACGATCCAGCGGCCCGGATCGCCGCTGCCGCAATCGTCCGGGTCCATGTCGGTGAGATGCTCCTCGGTTCCCAGCGATGCGCTGAGGACTGTGGCGCGGCGCCGCACACCCGGCTCGGCCAGATCCACCGACCACACGCAGGCCTCCCGCACCGAACCGTCGGCTGAGATCACCTCGATCTCGCCGTCGAAGCCAAGCCGGCGCACCGCGTCGAAGTCGATTCCCGGCGCGCATTTGAGCGCTGTGGCCCGGCCCCGGTAGACATCGGCCAATCGGTCCAGCGGAGGGGTGTAAGCGCGCGGATCGAACCGGCGCCGGCCACCGCTGCGTCGGGCCGGGTCGAGCAGCACTACGACACCCGGACCGGAGGTGATCGGGGCGAGCGCGTCGGCGCGGCACAGCGGCACCTGCGGGCCGAGGTTGTGCCGGGCCATGGCCAGCCGGACCACGTCGATATCGCTGCCGATCAGATACTCCGCGGTGTCACGAAGCGCAGCCAACTCGGTCCCGATTGAGCAGGTCGCGTCGTGCACCACCCGGCCGGCCAGCCGACGGGCACGGTGGCGGGCGACCGTGGCGGCAGTGGCCTGCTGCAGGGCCTCGTCGGTGAACAGCCAGTCGGATGCGAGATCGCCGAATTTGGCGACCGCCCGGCGACGCAACCGGGTGGTCTCCACCAGCACCGCGGCGTGGTCGGGAAAACGATCCCTGATCGCGGCCACATCGGCCAGCAGGCTGCTATCGCTCAGCCCGAACCCCGCCACCTCCGCCAGGGCTGCGACACCCGCGTCCCCACTCAGATATGCGACATCGGCGCGGGTGAACGTCAGGAGGGCTTGACCCCGGTGAGCATGGCGTTGTAGTACCACGATTTCGGCACCACCCGCCGCCACAGGTTGTCGTCGGCCCAGCTCAACGTCATCCAGCCGCCGAAGGCGAATTTGGCCCAGCGCCAGCCGAGTTTGCCGGGCGGCACCATGGCCTCGATGGTCCGTAGCGGCCAGCCGAGCATGGCCGCGGTGAATTCGGTGGTCTGCGTAGACACTTCGACGGCGCCGGCGTTACGCGCCATCTGCTCGAGGTCGGCGGGGTCGAACGTGTGCAGGTCCACCACCGCCTCCAGGGCGGCGGCCCGGGAGGACTCGTCGAGTTCGGCCTGCGGCCGGCGCCAGCCCCCCAGCCCGGGCAGCGTGGTGGCCTTGGTGGCCACCCGCCAGGTCCAGGTGGACAGGTTGCGGGCGTAGCCGTTGCCGACTGTGGTGGGTTCGCCGGCGAAGACGAATCGGCCACCGGGCTTGAGCACCCGCACCACCTCGGTCAGGGACTTCTCGACATCGGGAATGTGGTGCAGGACAGCATGCCCGACCACCAGGTCGAAGGTGTCGTCCTGGTACGGGATACCTTCTGCATCGGCGACCCGGCCGTCGATGTCCAGGCCCAGGGATTCGCCGTTCCGCACCGCCACCTTCAC
>LFFF01000033.1 GCA_001510415.1 Actinobacteria bacterium casp-actino6
CCATCTTGGTCGACGACGTCGCCGGACGGGTCAACTACTACCGTCGCGGCCGCGGCGTGTGGACGGTGTCCAGTGAACTGACCGTGGAGATGAGCCCGGGTGCGGTCGAACATCTGCTGGACGCGCCGGATGAACCCGTCGTCGCCAGCGCCCGCCCGCTCGGCCCGGCCGGTGCCACCCTGCTGTCGATCTGCACCCTGACCCACGGCGGCACCGTGATCGGCGGCGGGACGGTGCGCACCATGCCGCTTTCCGGCGGGCCCGACGGGCCACCGGAGCGCAGGGAAGACCCCCTCGTGCGCACACCGCAGACAACCTTGGCCGAATTGATGGCCGTCGAACCGCTGCCGGTACACGACGGTGTCTACCGGTTGCGCCAGCACCCGGACCCGATGATCAACAACCTGATCGGCATCGTGCACGGCGGGGTGAGCAGCGCCGGGCTCGAACTCGCCGCCGCCGCGGCGTTCAACCATGACCAGGACATACCGTTTCGGACCGCCTCGATTCGGATCAACTTCATCCGCCCGTTCATCGCAGGTGCACAATCCGTGTATGAGGCAACAGCGCTGCGGATCGGCCGCACCTCCGCGATCGCCGACGCCACGGCGATCGGAGACGACGGCAAGGCGGCGGTCATCGCCCGGGTCACGGGCTACCGGTGACTGAGGACTTCGCGGCGCTGTGCGCCAACGAACCCGAGCTGGCCGAACTACGCGGCTCGCTGCGGGAGTTCCTGGCCGCCGACCGCGCCGAGTTCGATTGGCAGCCCAGCGTGGATGCCTGGCTGTCCAGTTGGGACGAGCCGTTCAGCGCGCGCCTGGGCGCCGCGGGCTTCCTGGGCCTGACCATCCCGACGGAGTACGGCGGCCGGGGGCTGGGCCATCTGCACCGCTATGTCGTCACCGAGGAACTACTGGCCTGCGGGGCACCGGTCGCCGCGCACTGGATCGCCGACCGCCAGGTGGGACCGGGTCTGCTGTCGTACGGGACCGAGGAGCAGCGGACTCGAATTCTGCCGAAAATCGCTGCGGGGAAGTACTTCTCGGCCATCGGGATGAGCGAGCCGCAGGCTGGTTCGGACCTGGCAGCGGCGGCCGCACGGGCAACCCGCACCGACGGCGGTTGGGTGTTGTCCGGGACGAAGGTGTGGACCAGTGGCGCCCATCTGTGCCACCAGATCGTGGTGCTGGCCCGGACCACCCCGCTGGATCCCGAACGACGCCACGCCGGGTTCAGCCAGTTCATCGTGCCGACCGACTCCCCCGGGATCGGCATCAGTCCGATCGTCTTGATGACCGGCGAACACCACTTCAACGAGGTCACCTTCGACGAGGTGTTCATCGAGGACACCAACCTGCTGGGCAAAGAGGGTGACGGGTGGCGCCAGGTCACCGCCGAGTTGTCCTTCGAGCGCAGCGGACCGGAGCGAATCCTGAGCACCGCGCCGATGCTGACCGCGCTGATGCGGGTTCTGGCCGATCAGGGTGATCTCGACGATCACGCCGCGGCGGCGGTGGGTGAGCTTGTGGCCCGGGTTATTTCACTGCGGCAGCTGTCGGTGTCGGTGGCCCGTGCCCTGGCCGGCGGGCAGTCACCGGTGAACGAGGCCGCCTTGGTCAAGGACCTGGGGACCCGCTTCGAGCAGGAGTCGGTGGACCTCGCCGCCGATCTGCTGTCCTACGTCCGTGCGGATACCGGCGGCCGTGCGCAGGTTGCCGCGCTGGTCGAGGTGGCGCGGGTGCATGCGCCGATGTTCACCCTGCGGGGCGGCACCAACGAGGTGCTGCGCGGAATGGTGGCCAAAGGCATGGGGTTGCGGTGAGAGCATCATGAGCGTTCTGGGAGGCGGCGTTTTCGGCAGCGGCACCGACGATCTCACCGACCTGCGTAATCTCGTCGACGAGATCGGGGCGCGGTCTTTCGATGCCCGGATCGGACATCGGGCGCTGCCCGACCCCCTCGACACCACCGCCTGGCGTCATCTCGAGGATGCCGGACTCACCCGACTTGAGAGCAGTGGCGATTCCGGCGGCGGCCCCACCGAAGTCGCCGTCATCCTCCGGTCGCTGGCCCGCCACGCCGTCACGGCCCCACTGGCCGAGACCGATCTGCTGGCCGGTTGGCTGGCCGGCGTCGCCGGCCTCGATGTCCCCGGGAACGGCCCCCTGGCCATCGCCATCGGCCACGCGAACCGATCCGGCGGCCGGATCGTCGCGCACCTGAGCGACGTTCCCTATGCGGCCGACGCCGCCGCCGTGGTACTGGCGCTCCGAGACGGCGGCCGGTTGATGGTGGCGGTCACCGGTCCGGGCGGGTTGTCGATCACCCGCGGGCGAAACGCCGGCGGCGAACCACGGGACAGCGTGTCCGTCGATCTCGGCTACGACGCCTTCGCCACCGCCGACGTCGAGGATGAGCTCATCCGTCGCGGCGCCTGGGCACGCTGTGTGCAGACCGTCGGGGCGCTGGACGCCGCGGTGGAGTTCTCGGTGGCCCACACCCGGGAACGCCAGCAGTTCGGCCGTCCACTCAGTGCCTTCCAGTCCGTCCAGCACACCCTGGCGACAATGGCCGGTGAGGTGGAGAGGGCTCGTGCTGCAACCAATCTCGCGGTGGCAGCGGCTGCAGACTTCGGCTTCGGCGACCCCCGAACCGACTATGCGGTGACGGTGGCAAAGGTGACCCTCGGCCAGGTGGTGCCCGATGTCGTGACCTCAGCCCACCAGTTGCACGGCGCCATCGGGGTGACGATCGAGCACCGGCTGTGGCTGGCCACGATGCGGGCCCGCAGCTGGATCGAGGAGTTCGGCGACACCGCCCACTATGCGCGTCGGCTGGGCCGGCTGGCGCTGTCCGGTGCGGATCCGTGGGACGTCCTGATCGGCAATATCGGCTAACGGCGGCCTGTCGGGAACGCTGACCAGGCGAAACAGTGCGGAGGCGACGCCACAGGGCCCGCCTGGGACACTGGACACATGTGCGGACTCGCGGGAGAGATTCGACTGGACGGCCGCCGGGCGGATGTCGCCGCCGTCGACCGGATGGCGGCAACGATGGCCGATCGCGGGCCCGACGGCTCCGGTAGCTGGTCATCGGGGCGGGTGGCACTGGCGCATCGGCGCCTGAAGATCATCGATCTGTCCGCCGCGAGCGGGCAGCCGATCGTCGACTCCGCGTCGGGTATCACCGGGGTGTTCAACGGCTGCATCTACAACTATGTCGAACTGCGCGAGGAACTCGCCGCCAAGGGTCATCGGTTCTTCTCCCACGGCGACTCCGAGGTGGTGCTGAAGGCCTACGCCGAATGGGGCGAGTCCTTCGTCGAGCATCTCATCGGGATGTTCGCCGTGGCCATCGTCGAGCGGGACACCAACCGGGTGGTGCTTGCGCGCGATCGGCTCGGGATCAAGCCGCTGTACATCGCCGAGTCCGCGGACACCGTACGGTTCGCCTCCACCCTTCCCGCGCTGCTGGCCGCCGGCGGCATCGACACCCGCATCGACAGGGTGGCCCTGGCGCATTACATGTCGTTCCACTCGGTGGTGCCCCCGCCCCGCACCATCCTGGCCGGGGTGCGGAAACTGCCGCCTGCCACCGTGCGGGTCTACGAACCGGACGGCACACACCGGGATCACCGGTACTGGGATGCCCAGTTCGTCCGCGACGCCGACCACAGCGACTGGACCGAGGTCGACTGGCAGGACGCGTTGGCCGAGTCGCTCTCCACAGCCGTCCGGCGGCGGATGGTCTCCGATGTGCCCGTCGGCGTCCTGCTCTCCGGTGGACTGGATTCCTCGTTGGTGGTGGCTCTGCTCGCCGAACAGGGCCAGACCGGGTTGTCGACCTTCTCGATCGGTTTCGAGTCGGTGGGCGGCCGGGAGGGCGATGAGTTCCAATACTCCGATGTGATCGCCGAGAGGTTCGCGACCGATCACCACCGCATCCTGATTCCGCACACCGACCTGCTCCCACCCTTGGAGGCGGCGGTCCAGGCGATGGCCGAACCGATGGTCAGTCACGACGCCGTCGCCTTCTACCTACTGTCCGAGGCCGTCGCCCGGCACCTGAAGGTCGTACAGTCCGGCCAGGGGGCCGACGAGATCCTGGGCGGCTACCACTGGTATCCGCCACTGGCCGGGGTGCCGCGCGAGGACGCCGTCGACACCTACGCCAAGGCCTTCTTCGACCGCGACGCCGCCGGACTGGCCCGCGTACTGAACCCCGACTACCTGGCCGCCGGCGACCCGGCGCGCGAGTTCGTGGCCGCCCACATGTCCGCCCCGGGTGCGCAGACGGCGGTCGACGCCGCCCTGCGCATCGACACCGAGGTCATGCTCGTCGACGATCCGGTCAAGCGGGTCGACAACATGACGATGGCGCACGGACTCGAAGCCCGGGTGCCGTTCCTGGACCACGAGTTCGTCGAACTCGCGGCGAGTTGCCCGCCGGATCTCAAACTCGCCGAGGGCGGCAAGGGCGTGCTGAAATCCATTGGCCGCCGAATGTTGCCCTGGGAGGTGATCGACCGCCCCAAGGGGTACTTCCCGGTGCCCGGTATCACCCACCTGGAGGGCAAGGTGCTCACCCGGGTGCGGGATGCCCTGCACGCCCCGGCGGCGCGGGACCGCGGCCTGTTCCGCGCCGAGTACGTCGATGCCCTGCTCGCCGACCCGAACAGCGAACTGACCCCACTGCGGGGCAACAAGCTCTGGCAACTCGGCCTGCTCGAGATGTGGCTGCAGACCCATGGGATCTGAGGCGACGATGGACGGCGACGCAGACCGGACCGAGGGCGGCGACCCGAATCCCGGCACGGGGGACCCGCCCGCGGCCCGGGAGGTCATCGGGCCGGGCGGTGACCCGCGGATCGCACACCCCGAGGTGGAGCAGGCCCCACCGTCCCCGGGGGTGGCGCTGGACTGCGGCTGGGGCCAGATCGTCTTCGGCCAGACCTTCGCGCACCGCAGCCAGGCCGCCGAGGTGCTGCGCGCCGAGGTCGAGGGCACCCGCGACATCTGCATCTACCTGCGGGACGCCCACGTGTTCGTCGCCGAACACCCGGATGAGTTCTTCGTGGACCCGTCGCTGACCTACCGCCTCGACCTTCCGGCCGAGCAGATCAGCCCGGAGCCGCCCGCGAATGTGACGATCACCGAGTTGCAGACCATCGACGAAGCCGACGCGGTCAACGCGATCTACGCCCGCAACGGCATGGTCACCGCACCCTCGGACGTCCTGCTGCAGGTGGCGTCCCGGCCCGAGGTGCAGCATCTGGTGGCCTCGCTGTCCACGGGCCGGGTGGTCGGCACGGTGACCGTGGTCGATCACGCGGCGCTGTTCAACGACCCGGCCAACGGGGCCTCACTGTGGTGTCTGACGGTGGACCCCGACGCCGCTCCGGTGGGCCTGGGTCAGGCGCTGCTCGGCCGGCTGGCCGCTGAACTGACGGCACGGGGGCGTGCCTTCGTGGACCTGTCGGTGCTGGCGGACAACACCGGCGCCATCCGGCTCTACAAGCGGCTGGGGTTCCGGCAGGTGCCCGAACTGGTCGTCAAGCGCAAGAGCCCGATCAACGAGCGGCTGTTCCGCGCCTCGCCCCCCGAGCACTACGACGAGTTGAACCCGTACGCGAAGATCGTGGCGGACGAGGCGATGCGCCGCGGTATCCGTGTCGAGGTGACCGACCCGCAGTGGGGCGAACTGCGGCTCACCCAGGGCGCCCACGTCATCTACACCCGCGAGTCGTTGTCGGAGTTGACCAGCGCGCTGGCCATGGCCCGATGTGACGACAAACGGGTGACCCGCCGTGTCCTGTCCGATGCCGGCCTGCGGATCCCGCGCGGAATGACCGCCGGCGACGACGCCGCGAACGCCGATTTCCTCGAACGGGTCGGGCCGGTCGTGGTCAAGCCCGCCCGCGGCGAGCAGGGTCGGGGGATCACGGTGGGGGTCCGGGACCCGGAGTCCCTGCGGCGCGCGATTGCCGAGGCCCGGGCCCACTGTCCCGACGTCCTGATCGAGGAGATGGTGCCCGGCGAGGACATCCGCGTGCTCGTCATCGACCACCAGGTGGTCGCTGCGGCGGTACGACGTCCGGCCAGTGTCCTGGGGGATGGAGCCCACACCATCGCGGAGCTGATCGAGCGCCAGTCGCGGCGCCGTGCCGCGGCGACCGGGGGCGAGTCGCAGATCCCGATGGATCACGGCACCACCGACACGGTGGCCGACGCCGGCTGGTCGATGGACGATGTCCTGCCGCAGGGCGAGGAACTCACCGTGCGCAGGACCGCCAATCTGCACACCGGCGGCACCATCCATGACGTGACCGCGGACCTGCATCCGGTGCTGGCCGAGGCGGCCGTCGCGGCGAGCCGGGCGCTGGCGATCCCGGTCACCGGCATCGACGTGCTGGCGACCGCCGCCGACCAACCCGACTACGTCATCATCGAGGCCAACGAACGTCCGGGCCTAGCCAACCATGAGCCGCAGCCCACCACCGAGCGTTTCGTGGATCTGCTGTTCCCGACCACGGCGTCGCCGACGCGTTCGGCCCGCTCCGGTAAGCCCCGCCGGCGCGCGCGGCGGGCGCGTGGCACCGATCCGGGGAACGCTACGGTGCAGGCATGACCCGCCCGGAGCCCAGCCTGGAGATCGACCTCGACTTCCTGCGTCGGGTGCTGCTGGAACTGCTCGACATTTCCAGCCCGACGGGTCGGACCGACCATATCCAGCAGTATGTCGGCGAGCGATTGGACCTGCTGGGCGTCCCGTTCGTCGTCACGCGGCGCGGCGCGATCGTGGCGGACCTGGGCGGACCGGCCGACTCCCAAGCCAGCCGGGCGGTCGTCGTGCACACCGACACGATCGGCGCGATGATCCGCAACCTGAAGAGCAACGGCCGCCTGGAACTGAAGCCGATCGGCACCCATTCGGCACGGTTCTCCGAGGGCGCGGCCGTGCGGGTGTTCCCCGACGACCTGGAGACCGTCTACCACGGACAGGTACTGCCGTTGAAGGCCTCCGGGCACCGTTGGAACGAGGAAGTCGACTCCCAGGGCATCTCCTGGGACCACGTCGAAGTGCGCCTTGACGAACACGTATCCAGCGTGGAGGACCTCCGCGCCCTGGGCTTGGACGTCGGCGACTTCGTCGTCCCACTGGCCCATCCGCTGATCACCGACAGCGGTTTCGTACGCTCCCGGCATCTGGACGACAAAGCCGGTGTGGCGGCCACTCTGGCGGCGCTCAAGGCGCTCAAGGAGGCCGATGTGGAGCTGCCGGTGCACGCCCAACTCCTGGTGACCTGTACCGAGGAGATCGGGCATGGGGCCAGCCACGGATTGGATCCTGATGTCGCCGAGATGGTTTCGGTCGATGCCGCCATCGTTGCTCCCGGGCAACAGTCCCGGGAGACTGCGGTGACGGTGGCGATGGCCGACAGCGTCGGCCCGTTCGACTACCACCTGACCCGGCGGATGCACGCGCTGGCGCGCGAGAACGACATCGAGGTTGTGCGCGATACCTTCGCCCACTACCGCTCCGATGCCGCCGCCGCGATCGAGGCCGGCGCCCATCTGCGGGTGGCGCTGCTGGGTTTCGGCGTCGATGCCAGCCACGGGCACGAGCGCACCCACATGAACAGCCTGCACGGTCTGGCCCGACTGCTGACCGTGTGGCTGCAGTCGGATCTGGTGTTCCCCCGCTGGGACGCCCATGCCGAGGGTCCGCTGCGCAGCTTCCCGTCGCTGGCGGTACAGCCGGCACAGGAAGAGGGGCCGCAGGAGGGGCCGATCGAGGTCGAGTAGCGGTGTGCCAGGGACGCGACTGGTGGCTTAGGTGCCGGTCCAGTTCGGCGCCCGCTTCTCGGCGAACGCCACCGCACCTTCCCTGGCGTCCTTGGACCCGAACACCGGCATGATGATCTTCATCTGCTCACGCCACTGCTCCTCGGGGCTCCAGCCCCGCGACTCGGTGATGATCCGCTTGGTCGCCGCGACCGCCAGCGGCCCGTTGGCGGTGATCCGCGATGCCAGGTCGATGGCGGCCTCCAGCGCATGGCCAGGCTCGGCGAGCACATTGACCAGGCCCAGTTCGTGGGCGCGCGGGGCGGTCAACGGATCGCCGGTCAACGCCAACTCCATGGCGATCTGGTACGGAATGCGCTGCGGCAACCTGAGCAGTCCGCCGCCGGCCGCGACCAGACCGCGCTTGACCTCCGGGATTCCGAACGCGGAGTTGGTGGCCGCCACGATCAGATCGGTCGCCAGCGCCAACTCGGTCCCGCCGGCCAACGCGTAGCCCTCGACGGCGGCGATGAGCGGCTTGACCGGCGGGCGCTCGGTGAAGCCCAGCCCGCGGCCCTTGACCGCCACGTTCTCCCCACGGGCGAAGGCCTTGAGGTCCATCCCGGCGCAGAAGGTGCCGCCCGCGCCGGTGAGGATTCCCACCGAGAGACCGGGATCCTCGTCCAGGGCGTCCATCGCCGCCGCCAGGCCGTGGCTGACCGCGGCATTTGCCGCGTTCTTGGCCTCCGGCCGGTTGATGGTGATGATCAGGATCCGGTCGCGCTTCTCGGTGAGAACGGCGTCGGCGGCGCTGGCTTCGTCGGTCATCCGCCGATCGTAGCGATCCCCCTCAGGCCGGGTCACCGACGAGCAAGCCCTCCAGCACACCGTCGGTGGTGACCAGCAGCCCCCGTCCGGGCGGCAGTTGCTGGGCGCTGGTCCGGCCGAACACCTTGACCGACTGCGGGTCGTTGTCCATGAACAGCGTGGGCGCCCGCGAACCGGTCAGCTTCTGCAGGAACGGGCTCATCGCCGAGACCCCCGCCCAGTTACCCGGTAAACGGGCCGCGATGACGTGCAGTCCGATCTCGCGGCCCCGTTCGATCAGGTTCCACAACGGCGCGGTCGCGGCCTGCTTGCCGAGCACCCCGGCCGTCCGCAGCTCCTGCTCGTCGTCGATCAGCACGAAGTGGTGTGGGCCGGTCCATGACCGTCGGGCCAGCAGTTCACCCTGGGTGAGGCCGGACGGCGGCAGCCGGTCACTAACGATCCCGACGATCTCCTCCAGCGCGCGGTCGATATCGTCGGGGGTGTAGGCGTAGGCCCGGACATTGCGGTCGGGGATCCGGCCGATCATGCTGGTCTTCGGGTCGATGATGGTGATCTGTGCCTGGTCGGGGGACAACCGGGCAGTGATCGCCTGTCCGATCGCCGCCAATGCGGTGGTCTTGCCGCAGCCCTGCCGGCCCACCACCAGCAGATGCGGTACCTGACGGGTCGGTAGCGCGACCGGTTTGAGGGCACTCTCGCCCAGCCCGAACGGGATGGTGAACGGATCAGCCCCCGCGTCGGCACCGGCGCCGTAGGCCGAGATGATGTCGCGCAACGCGATTCGCTCCGGCAACCGGGCCAGCGTCTCCACCTTCCCAGCCCCGGTCTGGGCCGCGATCACCGCCCCGACCGCCCTGGTCGCCACCCGGGTACCGTCCGGTCCCAGAATTTCGGGAACACCGATCAGCAGTTCGTGCCCGGTCCTGGTGATCCCGAAGCCCGGCCGGTCCAGGGTCTGCCGCGCGGCCCGGCGATGTTCCATCCCGGTGCCCATCTGGGTCTCGTCGGGATTGCTCAGCCGCAACTGGATTCGGGCGTTGGCGACATTGAGCAACGCCTGCTTCTGCCCGACCAGCCAACCACTGGCGCTGGTCATGACATGCACTCCGTAGGAAAGGCCCTGGCGCGCAATGGCGATCGTGCGATCGCCCAGTCCGTTGTCCTTGTCGTAGAGGTCGCCGAAGTTGTCGATCACCAGGAAGACGTCACCAAACTTGTCCTCGGGGTCGGTTCCGCCGCCGGCCGAAGCGCCGAACCGGCGTTCGCGGAACTCCGCGATATCCATCTGGTAGCGCTTGAACGAGGCCTCCCGGGTCCGGATCAGACCTTCGACGGTCGCGATCGTCCGCGACAGTCCCTCGGCGTCGGTCAGACTCACCACGCCGGCCACGTGCGGGTAGGCCTCGACCGGATACAGCGAGGCCCCCACGCAGTAGAAGGTCACCCGTTCGGGTGCGTACATCAGCGCCCCGGTGGTGACCAGGGTCATCAGCGTGGTCGATTTTCCGCGCTGCGCGGTGGCCACCACCATGACGCTGTCCATCTCGACGTCCAGCACGTGCACCCGTTGGGCGTGTTCCTCCGGGAAGTCCTCGATTCCCGCCGGGAACACCAGTCCGGGGTTCTGGCCGTAGTCGACCCACCACGGTTTACCGCGCCAGCGCTGCACCAGGGCATCCGCGGTCTCGCCGGCCTCCAGGGGCGGCAGCCAGATCCGGTGCGGCGCCCGGGCCGGGTGCGAGACCAGCGACTCGCGGATGACGTCGAGAAGCTTCTTACGCTTGAAACCGTCTGCGTGATAGAGGAATTCGTCCGGCACCTCCGGCTCGTCGGCCACCGAGAGCGCCTCGCTGTCCGGTGTGCTCAGCGGCTGGTACTCCCAGCTCAGGGAATGCGGCCGGGTGAAGCCGACCGAGACGGTCGGGTCGGCGCCAGCCGTCTTCTTCGGTACGACGAAAGGGGCCGACACGTAGAAGCACCGGAACTGCTCCAACTCACGGGGGCCGACCTTGAGCAGACCGTAGCCGTTCTGCTTCGAGGGCAGGTGCAGGGCGGCGTCGCTGCCGATGACATCGCGGGAGTCCTCGGCGGTCTCGGCGCGCAGGGCAACCCGGAAGGCGATATTGCTCTTGGCCTTACTCAGCGACGACAGATCCAGTCGCTGCCCGCCGAGCGTGAAGAAGACGTTGCATCCACGGCCTTCCTGCCCGATATGGATGACCAGATCGATCCAGTCCGGGTGGTGCTGGAACAGTTCGAGGTACTCGTCGATAATGACGAGCAGGATGGGCACCGGTTCGAGATCCCTTCCGGCCAGCCGCATCTCCTCGTACTCATTGGCATCCCGTGCCCCGGCCCCCTTGAAGAGGGCATAGCGGCGGGCCATCTCACCATCGATTGCCTTGCGCATCCGGTCAGCGAGATGACGGTCGTCTTTGCCAAGGTTGGACAGCGATGCCGCGACATGCGGCAGTCCCTCAAGATCCTGGGCCGCCGACTCGAACTTCATATCGACGAAGATGACGATGAACGTCTCGGGGGAATGGGTCAGCGCGATGCCGTTGCACAGCGCCAGGAAGTACTCCGACTTCCCGGATCCCGACGTTCCGATCACCACCGAATGGAATCCGTATCCGCCGAAGTCCTTGGCGCGCATAATCACATGCTGCAGTTCGCCGCCAGGTTTGACCCCCACCGGGATCATCGCCCACCGCGGGTCTCCGCGGCCGCGGCTCGCCGCCCATAATTGCTCGAAGTCGAGGTGGCGGGGATCGCCGATCCCCAACGCCCGCAGCAAATCCCCACCCTGACCATCGGTGCTGGCCAGCTCGGCCGCGGTCGTCGGGGACCAGCGTGCCAGCGCCCGGGCATACCGGCCGGCGGTGCTCTCGGCGAGCATATCGGCCACGGCATAGAACGAGTCGCGATGCCTCAGCCGGCCCTCCCGAAGCTCGAATCGCTCGTCGGCGCCCCCGAAGCCGACCCCCTCCCCATCCCGTAACGCCAAGCGCAGCACGGTGATCCCCGCCATCCCCTTCTGACCGGTCACCGCCTCCCACTGTTCGGGCATCCCAACGTTGTCGTCCACGATGACCCAGTGCGGTCCCAGCGCCGGACCTGCCCCGGCCACCAGCGGTGAGGGCGTCGTGGTGGGACTTGTTCCGCTCGGCGGTGCCCACGGCCCGCGGCCCTTGCGGTGCAACTCCGCATCCAGGGCCTCCTCCAGTTCGGCCGGCGAGGTGAACACCAGCCGTCGCAGCCCGCACGCGTCGAACATCGTGTCGTGTTGGTTGTGCGGTAGCCAGACCAGCCACGACCACTGCTCGGGGTGCCGGGTGACGACCATCAGTTTGACGTCGGCGGGGCTGTGATGGACCGCCAGCGAGCACAGCAACGATCTGATCAGCGCGTGCAGGTCCGCCGGGTGCTCACCGACGAAGCTGAAACCCGGCCGGGAGCGCAGACTCAAGACCTTCGCGGTATCGCGGATCCTGCTCTGTTCCAGGATGAAATCCCGCAACGCCCGGCCGGTCACCGGTTCGAGTTCCTCACCGACCGGTACCTCCGGCCACTGCAGGGATACCGCCGAGTCCGCGGTCGACTGCACACCGATGCCGAGGCGGACGTCGAGGAAATCGGGGTCCGCCGGGCGGCGTTCCCACATCCGCCGGCCACCGATGACGGTGTCCAGCCGTTGCGGATCGCCGTGGACGAACAGTTGGCTGCGTCGCTGCTGCTGGGCGGCACGCTGGATCTCGTCGCGGTCCTCATCGAGTTGGCGCAGATAGCCTCGGCGCTGCTTCTCCTGTTCGCCCCAGCTGATCCGGCGACCGCGGCCGAACCGGCCGCTGAACATCAGGGCGGCGAACCCGACCATGCCGATCAGCGGGAAGAAGCCGGACTGCAGCGACCGCACCCCGGAGGTGTACATCACCAGCAGGGTCCCGAGGATCCCCACCAGCAGCGCCGGCGCGGCGATCATCAGCAGGATGTTGCGGGGCTCGCGTTCCGGCAGCGCCAGTGGCGGTGCCACCGTGACCCGCACCGGCGGCACCGTCGGCGCTGCCGTCCGTGGTCCGCGGACGAAACCCCTTTTGGACACCGCTACCCTCCCGCTTCCCCGGCACCTGCGAGCGCGGCCGCCGGACCGGCCGGGCTGATGGCGTCGCGGGCCAGCAAGGCATTCGCCCGGCTGATGGCCGGGCCCGCCGCGAACGTGCGGATGATCGGCCAGGGCGCCTGCACGGCCCGGTTCGGGTCGATTCCCAGGGCCTGCAGCGTGTTCCGGTCCCCGTCGATTCCGAACCGGACACCCTGCGGCGACACCCAGTAGAGGCTCTCCCTGGTGTCCGAGGCGATCGCGGCACTGGTCGTCGCGACGAAGTTGGCCGCGCCCGGCAGCATCAGGGTCTGCTGGGCTTCGACGGAATCTGGGTCGCGGATATCGCGCACCAACGTGACCAGTCGGGAGTCCAGGTGCTGCGGGGTGGGCAGGCCCCGCCCGCTGAACACCGAGAGGGTGGCCTGGCGGTCGGTGGAGAACTTGGTCCAGGCCACACAGCTGACCGGATTGGCCGCGGTGTCGATGAAGTCCAGCTTCCCGGTGGGGTAGGAGCCGACGCTGAGCACCTCGACCTCGGGGAGGTCGACGAGGGTGTCCGGAGAGACCAGTTGGGGCGCCGGGGCGCCGCGGCTGTCGGCAGTGCGCAGCAGGTCGGCGACGAAGGCGGTGACCTTCTGGACGCCGTTGGCCAGCAGGACATAGAAGCCGCTGACGTCGCCGTTGGCGTCGCGGGTCTGCAGAACCCGCCCGACTACCGACCCGGGCAGCAGCCGAGATGGGGTGCCGGCCGCCGGGATGCTTGGCACCACCAGGGGTCCGGCGGCCGGCACGGCATCGAAGAGGGCATTGGACATCTCGACCGGGCGGGTCAGACCGGGGTCCAGACCGAGGGTGAACGTCACCGCCCGGTCAGCCGGGTCGATACGGCTGCGGTGGCCGTTCCAGATCAGGTAGCTGACCCCGCGGTGGGTGGCCAGCACCGCCTGGTCCGGTGTCATCGGGTTCGCACGGCCGCCGCCGGACACCTCGCCGGCAATGGCGGTCACCGTCACCGCCGCACCGCTGCCGCGCGCCGGGGCGGTGTCGCAGACCGTCCAGGCCGAGACCGGATTGGCCGAGATGGCCAGATCGTCGGGGACACCCGGGATGCCGAGCATCGGGCCGGTGGGGTACTTGTCGATCTCCGGGGATTTCACCCAGGCCGGCGCGGAGGCGGCACCGGTGGCCAGCCGGGCCGAGGTGAGGTTGAGCGCCGGATGCAACCGGCCGTCGATGTTGGCGTACAGCGCGCCGGTGTCCCGGTTGCCGACGATCGCGGACCGTCCGGCCAGCCCGGCCGGTTTCATCACGTTGAGCAGCGCCATCCAGCCGCACCCGAGCAGCACGAACACCAGCGACAGCGCCAGTGCGGCATGTTGTTTGCGGTCGTCGTGGCGCATCCGCACCGAGAACCGGGTGAGCGCGGCCCGCAGCCTCCGGTTGTAGAAGAGGTGACCGGAGTTCTGGTCGCGGTTGGACAGGTTCAGCGGCACGGCGGCCGCCCGGGCCTCATCGGAACTCCCCGCCGTAGCGGGTCTGATAATCGTCTTCGACCTCGTCGCGCAATGCCGCGAAGGCGAGGTTGAGCCGCTCGGCCAGTTCGACATGGGTGTAGCCGGCAGTGACGTCGGGATGCAGTGTCAAGCCGACGAGTTTGCCATCGGAGTTGGCGACAGCCTGGATATCACCCATGTCGACGCTGTAGGTGACGGTTTCCGCCTCGGCGACGAGGGCCTCCCAACGTTGCGCCGCCTCGTCCAGATCCCGCAGCACGGCATCAACAAGGTCGCGGTCGCTAACCCACTCACCCCCAGGGCTCCCCACCATCGGCACAGTATGTCGATGCCACTGAACTGCGTCAATTTAGCCTCGGGAGGACCTTGCGTTGTCACATAAGGATCCTTACAGCAATGTCGCGAATTCCGATGTCGCCGCCCACTCGGAGGCTCAGATAGCGACCGGTCGGTCACGCGGAAGGTCGTCCGGTTGCCGCGGGTGGCGGCACCGCATTGCGGCGGGATCTGCAGCCGGGGTGTTTGCCGGTGACAGGGATGGCCGGGCCGCATTAGGGTCGGTGGGTGCGATTCGCCTTCAAGACCTCACCGCAGAACACCACCTGGGCCGACATGCTCGCGGTGTGGCGGGCTGCCGACGAGATCGACGTCTTCGAATCGGGGTGGACCTTCGACCACTTCTACCCGATCTTCTCCGATCCGGCCGGGCCGTGCCTGGAGGGCTGGACCACCCTGAGCGCACTGGCGCAGGCCACCACCCGGCTGAGACTGGGGGTGCTGGTCACCGGTATCCACTACCGCCACCCGGCGGTGCTGGCCAATATGGCCGCCGCGGTGGACATCATCTCCGGCGGACGGCTGGAACTCGGCATCGGTGCCGGGTGGAACGAGGAGGAGTCCGGGGCCTACGGCATCGAATTGGGCACGCTCACTGAGCGTTTCGACCGGTTCGAGGAAGCGTGCGAGGTTCTGATCGGTCTGCTCAGCAAGGACAGCACCGATTTCGACGGAACGTTCTACCAACTCAAGGCCGCCCGCAACGAACCCAAGGGACCGCAACGTCCGCATCCGCCGATCTGTATCGGCGGTAACGGCGAGAAGCGGACCCTGCGCATCGCCGCCAGGTACGCCGATCACTGGAATTTCGTCGGCGGCACCCCACAGGAGTTCGCCCGCAAGCGTGACGTCCTCAAAGCGCATTGCGCGGACGTCGGGCGCAATCCGAAGGAGATCATGCTTTCGGCCCACATCCGGCTGACCCCGGAACGGGGCCACCGCGGCGTCCTTGAGGACGCGATCGCACTGGGCGCCGAGGGCCTGGACCTCGCGATCGTCTATCTGCCACTGCCGCATGACCCCGCGGTGCTGGAACCGCTGGCCGAGGCCATCCGCGACTCGGGGTTGTGGCGGCCTGGAAGTTAGACGGCCAGCCCGTAGCGCATCAGTTCGTCGGAGGTGACCAGGCGTTCCTGCTCGGCCGGGAACTCCCGGCTCTTGACCGGGTGGCGCAGCAGCGACCAGGCCATCCGTCCGGCGCGAGACAACGCTTGCGGGTTGGGGATCGGGATCGGGATCGGGTTGAGGAACACGAGATCTCTCCAGTGGTCGACATCATTGACAACCGGGAACACCTTAACCGCAGCGCCCCACGCCAGCAATTAGACCTGCATCACACCCCGAAGGCCGGGAGGCGCGCCGTTGCTGGTCGCGTGTTTCTAATGTTACAAAAGTGACTAGCGTTGCGGAGCGGCGCTAGGGGCGATCGGAGCCGGCAAAGCCGTATGGCCCATCAGAAAGCGGTCGACGCCGGCCGCGGCAGCCCGTCCCTCGGCGATTGCCCACACGATCAGCGACTGTCCCCGGCCCATATCGCCGGCGACGAACACCCCGGGCACCGAGGTCTCGAAGTCGGCATTGCGGACCACGTTGCCGCGGTCGGTGAGCTTCACACCCAGGTCGGTCAGCAGGCCCGGCTTCTCCGGCCCGACGAAGCCCATGGCCAGCAGCACCAGGTCGGCCTCGAGTTCGAAGTCGCTGCCCTCGACCTTCTCGAACCGGCCGCCGGACATCACCACTTCGTGCGCGCGCAGGCCGGTGACCTTGCCGTCACTGCCCAGGAACCGCTCGGTGTTGACCGAGAACACCCGCTCGCCACCCTCCTCGTGCGCCGAGGACACCCGGTACATCAGCGGGTAGGTCGGCCACGGGGTGGAATCGGCACGCTCCTCCGGCGGGCGCGGCATGATCTCGAACTGGTGCACGGTGACCGCGCCCTGGCGGTGCGCGGTGCCCAGGCAGTCCGCCCCGGTATCGCCGCCACCGATGATGATGACCCGCTTGCCCTCGGCCGTGATCGGGGTGTCCTCGAGATCGCCGACCGCGACCTTGTTCGCCCATGGCAGGTATTCCATCGCCTGGTGGATACCGGCGAACTGGCGTCCGGGCACCGGCAGATCGCGCCAGTCGGTCGCCCCACCGGCCAGCACCACCGCGTCGAAACGTTCCCGCAGTTCGTCGGTGGTGATGTCGACGCCGACGTTGACCCCGGCCTCGAACTTGGTGCCCTCGGCCTCCATCTGCTCCAGACGGCGGTCGATGTGGCGCTTCTCCATCTTGAACTCGGGGATGCCGTAGCGCAGCAGGCCACCGATCCGGTCGGCCCGTTCGAACACAGTGACGTCGTGACCGGCCCGGGTCAACTGCTGGGCGGCGGCAAGTCCGGCTGGACCGGAGCCGACGACGGCGACCGTCTTGCCGGTGACCAGGTGCGGGCGGTTGGGTTGCACCCAGCCCTCGTCGAAGGCGTTGTCGATGATCTCGACCTCGACCTGCTTGATGGTCACCGGATCGGAGTTGATACCCAGCACGCAGGACGCCTCACACGGCGCCGGGCACAGCCGGCCGGTGAACTCCGGGAAGTTGTTGGTCGCGTGCAGCCGCTCGATGGCCTCCCGCCAGCGGTCCCGGTGGACCAGGTCGTTCCACTCCGGGATTAGGTTGCCCAGCGGGCAGCCGTTGTGGCAGAACGGAATTCCACAGTCCATACAGCGGGCCGCCTGCTGCTGCAACGCCTCGTGGTCGAAGTCCTCGTAGACCTCGTTCCAGTCGCGCAGGCGCAGCGGAACCGGCCGGCGCTTCGGGGTCTCCCGGCGGGTGTACTTGAGGAAACCGCTCGGATCAGCCACGGGACGCCGCCATGATCGCCTCATCCACATCGGCGCCGGCCCGTTCGGCCTCGGCAATGGCCGCCAGCACGCGGCGGTAGTCCCGCGGCATCACCTTCACGAAATCCCCTGCCTTTCGTGGCCAGTCGGCCAGGATCGCCCGGGCCACGGCCGAATCGGTGGCATCGCAGTGCGCGCCCAGCATGCCGCGCAGCCATTCGACATCGTCGTCGTCGAGTTCTTCGAGGTCCACCATCTCAGCGTTGAGGTTGGCGGGCAACTGCTCCTGCGGATCGTAGAGATAGGCGATCCCGCCGGACATTCCCGCAGCGAAGTTACGCCCCGTCGCTCCGAGGATCACCACCTTGCCGCCGGTCATGTACTCGCAGCCGTGGTCTCCGACACCCTCGACCACTGCGTAGGCACCGGAATTGCGCACCGCGAACCGCTCCCCCACGGTGCCCCGGATGAAGGCCTCACCACTGGTCGCGCCGAACAGGATCACGTTGCCGCCGATGATGTTGTCCTCGGCCACATAACCCGCGGGGGCGTCGTCGGAGGGCCGCAGCACGATGCGACCACCCGAAAGACCCTTGCCAACATAGTCGTTGGCGTCACCGTAGACCCGCAGCGTGATACCCCGCGGCAGGAAGGCGCCGAAGCTGTTGCCGGCCGACCCGGTGAAGGTGATGTCGATGGTGCCGTCGGGCAGGCCGTCGCCGCCGTGAGCCTTGGTCACCTCATGGCCCAGCATGGTGCCGACCGTGCGGTTGGTGTTGGAGATCTTCATCGAGAACCGCACCGGGGTACCGGAATCGAGCGCCTCCCGGGACCTGGCGATCAACTGCTGGTCCAGCGCCTTGTCCAGGCCGTGATCCTGACGAGCACTGCAGTACAGGTCCTGGTTCATGAACGCGGACTCCGCCTCGTGCAGAACCGGGTTCAGATCCAGCTTGCGGGCCTTCCAGTGCGCCACCGCCCGGGTGGTGTCCAGCGCATCGACGTGGCCGACCATCTCGTTGATGGTGCGGAAGCCCAGCGCGGCCATCAACTCGCGGACCTCTTCGGCGATGAACATGAAGAAGTTCTCGACGAATTCCGGCTTCCCGGTGAACTTCTGGCGCAGCACCGGATTCTGGGTGGCCACCCCCACCGGACAGGTGTCGAGATGGCAGACCCGCATCATGATGCAGCCCGACACCACCAGCGGAGCGGTCGCGAAGCCGAACTCCTCGGCGCCCAGCAACGTAGCGATCACCACATCGCGGCCGGTCTTGAGCTGGCCGTCGACCTGAACGACGATCCGGTCCCGCAGGCCGTTGAGCAGCAGGGTCTGCTGGGTCTCGGCCAGGCCCAGCTCCCACGGTGCGCCGGCGTGCTTCATCGACGTCAGCGGGGTGGCGCCGGTGCCACCGTCGTGCCCGGAGATCAGCACCACGTCGGCGTGCGCCTTGGACACCCCGGCCGCGACGGTCCCCACCCCGTTCTCGCTGACCAGTTTCACGTGAATCCGAGCATCGGGGTTGGCGTTCTTGAGGTCGTAGATCAGCTGCGCCAGATCCTCGATCGAGTAGATGTCGTGGTGCGGCGGCGGGGAGATCAGCCCCACCCCCGGTGTGGAGTGCCGCACCTCAGCGACCCACGGATACACCTTGTGACCCGGAAGCTGGCCGCCCTCACCGGGTTTGGCGCCCTGGGCCATCTTGATCTGGATATCGGTGCAGTTGGTCAGGTAATGGCTGGTGACGCCGAACCTGCCGGATGCCACCTGCTTGATGGCGCTGCGCCGCCAGTCGCCGTTGGGATCGTGTTCGAACCGGCTGACCGCTTCGCCGCCCTCGCCCGAGTTCGACCGCGCGCCAAGGCGGTTCATCGCGATCGCCAGGGTCTCGTGGGCCTCGGCCGAGATCGAGCCGTAGCTCATCGCGCCGGTGGAGAACCTCTTGACGATCTCGGCGGCCGGTTCGACCTCCTCGATCGGCACCGGCGGGCGCAGACCGTCCTTGAACTTCAGCAGGCCTCGCAACGAGGCCATCTGCTCACTCTGGTTGTCGACCAGCGCGGTGTACTCCTTGAAGATCGAGTACTGCCCGGTACGAGTGGAATGTTGGAGTTTAAAAACCGTGTCGGGGTTGAACAGGTGGTATTCGCCCTCGCGGCGCCACTGGTACTCCCCGCCGACCTCCAGTTCGCGGTGCGCGCGTTCGTCCGGGCGGTCCAGGTAGGCCAATTGGTGCCGGGCCGCGACATCGGCGGCGATATCGTCGAGGTCGATCCCGCCGACCGCGCAGTGCAGGCCGGTGAAGTACTCGTCGAGCACGGCCTGCGAGATGCCGATGGCCTGGAAAAGCTGCGCGCCGGTGTAGGAGGCCACCGTGGAGATGCCCATCTTCGACATCACCTTCAGCACGCCCTTGCCGGCAGCCTTGATGTAGTTGTTCAGCGCGGTGTCCCGGTTCAGATCGCCGAGCACACCGCGGTCGACCATGTCGCTGATCGACTCGAAGGCCATATAGGGATTGATCGCCCCGGCGCCGAAGCCGATGAGCATGGCCATGTGGTGCACCTCGCGGGCGTCACCGGACTCCACCACGAGGCCGACCTGGGTTCGGGTGCGATCCCGGACCAGGTGGTGGTGGACGGCAGCGACCGACAGCAGTGACGGGATGGGCGCCATGGTCGCGCTGGATTCCCGGTCCGAGAGGATCAGGATCCGGGCGCCGCCGGCGATGGCCACCGACGCCGCCGCACGGATGTCATCGATGGCACGGCGCAGACCCCGGCCACCCTTGGCCACCGGGTACAGGCAGGGGATGACCGCGGCACGCATACCGTGCTGGTTGCCGTTGACCTCGTCGTCGGGGTCGAGGTTGACCAGCTTGGCCAGTTCGTGGTTCCGCAGGATCGGATGCGGCAGCAGGATCTGGTGGCACGACTCCGCCGTGGGATTGAGCAGGTCGCGCTCCGGACCGAGGGTGGCCGAGATGCTGGTGACCACCTCTTCGCGGATGGCATCCAGCGGCGGGTTGGTCACCTGCGCGAACAACTGCTGGAAGTAGTCGAACAGCATCCGCGGGCGGGTCGACAGCACCGCGATCGGGGTGTCGGTACCCATTGAGCCGAGGGCCTCGGCGCCGGTGCGCGCCATCGGCGCGACCAGCAGGTTGAGCTCCTCGTAGGTGAACCCGAAAGCCTGCTGGCGCAACACCACCCGGTGGTGCGGCATCCGGCTGTAGGGGCCCTGCGGCAGGTCGTCGAGGTGGACCTGCTCGGCCTCCAGCCACTGTGCGTAGGGCCGTTCGGCGGCCAGTTCGGCCTTGATCTCCTCGTCGTCGACGATCCGGCCCCGGGCGGTGTCGACCAGGAACATCCGGCCGGGCTGAAGGCGCATCCGCTTGATGACGCGGGCCGGGTCGATGTCGAGCACACCGGCTTCGGAGGCCATCACCACCAGACCGTCGTCGGTGACCCAGATCCGGGAGGGCCGCAGGCCGTTGCGGTCGAGCACCGCACCCACCACGGTGCCGTCGGAGAAGCACACCGA
>LFFF01000034.1 GCA_001510415.1 Actinobacteria bacterium casp-actino6
CGGGCAACGTCACGGTGCGCGCGGCACCCGCCCGGCCGATGAGTGTCACCGTCGCCGCCGCCGGGCCCGCACCCGGTGTGAACACCGCCAGCGACCCGGTGGCCGCATCGACGACCGCCGCCTCCGGACCCGCACCCAGTGGGATGATCTCGCCGGCCGGCACCGTCGCGGGCCTCGGTGAGAGTGCCGCGCGGGCCGGTTCGATGGTCGCCGGGGCCACATCGGTCAGCTTTGAGCAGCCGCTGGCCAGAGCTGAGACCGTGAGCAATCCAGCCACCGCAGCGCGCAGCGCGACGCGGTGTCGGGTCTGTGGCAACGGGTTGTCCTTCGGTGCATTCGGTGCAGCGATCGAGTCAGCAGTGGTCGGTGTCGAAACACCCGTAGTGGGAGTCTAGGTGCAGGACACGGTGGACGGACTTCCCGGTTCGCGCCCGCGGGTCCGTAAGTCGCATTATGGTGGCCTGATGAGGTTGTCCGCCGCGTCGGAGTCCCCGGGGATGGATTTCGTCTTCGAAGACGTCACCATCGGGCCTTCTGCCAGTGGATTCGGCCGCCTGGGTGACGGCCGCAGTTTCGCGTTCCACGCCCATCGCGGCGAGTTGGTCGTCGAGATCTACCGGCCCCGGATGGCTGGCCCGGTTCCACTGCCGGAGGACGTGGTCGCAACGGGCCGTCGCGGTCTGAGCGATCTGGATGTCCACGACGCGCGCAGCCTGGCCGCCGCGGTCCGCGACACCGTCGCGGCCGCAGTGCCGGTGCGCTGACTGCGCTGCCGTAGTACGGCGCAGGTACGGTCATCGGCGTGGATGTGACGTCGATGTCGTGGCTGCAGGTGGTGGTCCTGTCGATCGTCCAGGGACTGACCGAGTTTCTGCCCGTCTCATCCTCGGGCCACCTGGCGATCGTGTCCCGGATGTTCTTCGACGGGGACGCCGGAGCATCGTTCACCGCAGTCTCCCAACTGGGGACCGAGGCGGCGGTCCTGGTCTATTTCGGCAGGGACATCATCCGGATCGTGAAGGCCTGGTTCGGCGGACTGTTCGCGCCGGACCGCCGCGATAACGTCGACTATCGGATGGGCTGGTACGTCATCATCGGATCCATCCCGATCGGGGTGATCGGATTCGTGTTCAAAGACGTCATCCGTACCGAGGTGCGCAACCTCTGGGTGGTCGCCACCGCCATGCTGGTGTTCTCCGCGGTCATCGCCGCCGCCGAATACTTCGGCCGACAGCAACGCCACGCCGGCCAATTGACCTGGCGCGACGGCTTGCTGGTCGGCCTGGCGCAATGCCTGGCCCTGGTGCCCGGGGTGTCACGCTCGGGTGCCACCATCAGCGCCGGCCTGGCCTTGGGACTGGACCGTCCGCTGGCGGCGAGATTCGGCTTCCTGCTTGCCATCCCGGCGGTGTTCGCTTCCGGGCTGTTCTCGCTGCCCGACGCGTTCCACCCGGTCAGCGAGGGAATGAGTGCCACCGGCCTGCAGCTGACGGTGTCGGTGGTGATCACCTTCGTGGTCGGATTCGCCGCAGTGGCCTGGCTGCTGCGCTTCCTGACCAACCACGCCATGTACTGGTTCGTCGGCTACCGGGTGATCCTGTCGCTGACCGTGATGGTTCTGTTGGCCACTGGTGTGGTGGCTGCGTCATGAGGACGATCCGGTGACCGTCATCCTGCTTCGCCACGGCAGGTCGCTGTCGAACACCGCCCACACGCTGGCCGGTCGCTCCGAAGGGGTGGAGCTCGATGAGAAGGGCGCCGCCCAGGCCGCCGCGCTGGTCGAGCGGCTCGACGGTATGCCGATCAAGGCGTTGATCCGCTCACCGCTGCTGCGCTGCCGGCGCACCCTCGAGCCCTTGGCCGCTGCGCTGGACCTTGAGCCGGTGGTTGATGAGCGGCTCTCCGAGGTCGACTACGGCCAGTGGACCGGTCGTCAGCTCGGTGAGTTGGTCAAGGAGCCGCTGTGGTCGGTCGTCCAGCAGCAGCCCAGTGCGGCGGTGTTCCCGGACGGGGAGGGCCTGGCCCAGGTTCAGGCCAGGGCGGTGGCCGCGGTGCGCGAACACGACCGGCGGTTGCGCGCGGAGCACGGGGGTGATGCGCTGTGGGTGGCCTGTACCCACGGTGACGTGATCAAGGCGGTGGTGGCCGACGCCCTGGGAACCCATCTGGACAGCTTCCAGCGGATCACCGCCGACCCGGCATCGATGAGTGTGATCCGCTACACGAAACTTCGACCGTTCGTCCTGCACGTCAACCACACCGGCGCCCAACTGGCCTCGATCCTGACCGCACCGCCCGCTGATGACGGCGGCGCGGGCGGGGACGCCCCGGTGGGCGGCTCGACGGATTGAATCGGCGGCCGGGTGCGGTTCGGCCGGTATTTTGGGAGTAATCATGACCCGCGCAATCCACGTATTCCGCACACCCGACCGATTCGTGGCCGGGACCGTCGGGCAGCCCGGAAACCGGACCTTCTATCTGCAGGCCGCGCACGATAACCGGGTGATCTCGGTGATGCTGGAGAAGCAGCAGGTGGCTGTGCTGGCCGAGCGGATCGGCGCGCTGCTGGTGGAGATCAACCGTCGGTTCGGCATGCCGCTGCCGGAAGAAGCCGATGTCGAGGATCTCAGCCCGCTGATCACCCCGGTGGACGCTGAGTTCCGGGTGGGCACCATGGGCCTGGGCTGGGACGCCGAGGCCAACAGCGTGGTGGTGGAATTACTGGCGGTCAGCGATACCGAGTTCGACGCATCGGTGATCCTCGATGACTCCGAAGAGGGACCCGACGCGGTTCGGGTGTTCCTGTCTCCGGAATCGGCGCAGCAGTTTGCCGCCCGGTCCAACCGAATCATCTCAGCCGGCCGACCGCCCTGTCCGCTCTGCGACGAGCCGCTGGATCCGGAGGGGCACCTGTGCGTTCGGACCAATGGCTACCGGCGGGGCTCGGCGTCCGACGCCGGGGACGACTCCGAGTCGTGACCGGCTCCGACGGCCGCCACGAAGCGCTGGCGCGCGGCGATCTGACCATCCTGGGCCGCATCCGCTCCGCGAGCAACGCCACCTTCCTGTGCGAGGCCGGCCGCGACGGCGATGCAGTCCGGTGTGTCTACAAACCCGTCGCCGGCGAGCAGCCGCTGTGGGATTTCCCGGACGGCACCCTTGCCGGCCGCGAGTTGGCCGCATACCTCATCTCGGATGCGCTGGACTGGGGCATCGTGCCGCACACCATCGTTCGCGAAGGTCCGGCCGGACCAGGCATGCTTCAGCTGTGGGTCGAGTCGCCGGGTGACTCCGGTGCGGCCGCTGGTCCCGATCTGGTGGATCTGTGCCCGGTCGATGACGTGCCGGCCGGCTATCTTCCGGTTCTGCGTGCCTATGACCACACCGGTGGCGAAGTGGCGCTGGTGCACGCCGACAACCCGCGACTGCGCCGGATGGCGGTGTTCGACGTGATCATCAACAACGCGGACCGCAAGGGCGGCCACATCCTGTCCGGCGCCGACGGGCAGGTCTACGGCGTCGACCACGGTATCTGCCTGCATGTCCACGACAAACTGCGCACGGTGCTGTGGGGCTGGGCCGGCACGCCGATCGACGACGAAACCCTCTCCGCGCTGGCGACATTTCAGCAGCGGCTGGCCGGTCCGCTGGGAGAACGCCTGCGCGAGAACATCACTGCCGCGGAAATGGATGCGCTATTCGGCAGGGTTCGGACACTGCTTGACGAACCGCTGATGCCCAAACCCGATCGGCGCCAGCCGCTTCCCTGGCCGGCGTTCTGAGGCCGGGGGCCGGTCACCGTCGCCGGGCGGGCGTCCGGACTACTGTTGCGGTTCCCAGTGCATGATGCCGCTGTCGGCCAGCATCGAGAGGTGCAGCCGGCCGTCGGACAGCAGGTAGCTGCGGACGTAGCCGAGTGCCGCTGCGACGGTCGTGTCCGCCGACGGCTGCGGGCACATCATCCGGGTCAACGCGATCGGACCGAAGGTGAGCGTGCCCGAGTCCGGGGCTGCCGGGCTGGCCTCCCAGCTGGAGTTGCCGCGGTTGCAGTCGACCTGGAAGGCCGCCCGACCGTCCTCGCCGAAGGTCACCGTGTACTTCGACGGATCGTCGATGACCGTGCTGGGCTGTTCCTCCGGGGCCATCGACTCGATATTCACCAGCCGCCAGGTGGTGCCGGTCAGCGGGTCCGCCGCGGCGGCCGAGCCGCAACCGATCGCGCTCACCGCAGCCATGGCGGCAACAATCCCGCCGGTCAGCACATCTCGCATGGCGGCGAATCTACCCGCATGACGAGGGGCAGCGAGCGGCGTCGACGCCGATTCGGCGATACTGACGTGATGACGTCCACCGACGCCGGACTGGCGGCCGATCTGGCTGAGGAGGCCGGACGGCTCCTGCTCGCGGTGCGAGACGAGGTCGGACACGACTTTCCGCCCGCGCTGGGCGATGCCGGAGACCTCCGTGCCAACGCCCTGCTGTTGCATCGGCTGCGTGCCGAGCGGCCGGCGGACGCGGTGCTGTCCGAAGAGGCCCACGACGATCTCAAGCGGCTGCACGCGGACCGGGTGTGGATCATCGACCCGCTCGACGGCACCCGTGAGTTCTCCATGCCGCGGCGCGAGGACTGGGCGGTGCACGTGGCGCTCTGGCAGCGCACCTCCGGCTCCGAGGGCGTGATTACCGACGCAGCGGTGGCTCTGCCCGCTCTCGGTGAGGTGCATCGCAGCGACACGGTGAGCGCTCCGCCGCCCGGGCCGAGCGGACCGATCCGCATCACGGCCAGCTCCAACCGGCCGCCCGCGGTGTTGTGGTTGCTGCGCGACCGGCTCGACATCGAGTTCATCCGGATCGGGTCGGCCGGTGCCAAGGCGATGGCGGTCGTCCGCGGCGATGCCGACGCCTATATCCACGCCGGCGGGCAGTGGGAGTGGGACTCGGCTGCGCCGGCTGGTGTCCTGCAGGCCGCGGGGCTGCACGCGACCCGTTTGGACGGCTCCCCGCTGCGCTACAACCAACCCGATCCCTATCTGCCGGACCTGCTGATGTGCCGTCCCGAGATCGCCGAACTGCTGCTCGACGCCATGCGGTTGGCCGGCTGACGTGCAGGCCTGGCGGGGCGCCGACATTCCCGAGTTGCCCGGACGCGGGCCGCAGCTCCGGCTCTATGACACTGCCGACCGGCAGCTGCGGCCCACCGCGCCGGCCCAGACGGCCACCATGTACGTCTGCGGTATCACCCCCTACGACGCCACCCACCTGGGGCATGCCGCCACCTATCTGGCCTTCGACCTGGTTCAGCGGGTCTGGCGGGACAACGGACATCGGGTGCACTACGTGCAGAACGTCACCGATGTCGACGACCCGCTGTTCGAGCGGGCGGCCCGCGACGGTGTGGACTGGCGCGATCTGGGCGCCCGGGAGACCCAGCTCTTCCGCGAGGATATGTCCGCGCTGCGGGTGTTGCCCCCGCAGGACTACATCGGCGCAACCGAGGCCATCGACGAGGTGATCGAACTCGTCGAGAAGCTGCTGGCCACCGGCGCCGCGTATACCGTCGAGGATCCGGAGCACCCCGACATCTACTTCCGGGCCGATGCGACAACCCAATTCGGCTACGAGTCCAACTACGACCGCGACACCATGATGCGGCTGTTCGCCGAACGCGGCGGAGACCCGGAGCGGACCGGCAAGGCCGATGCGCTGGACGCACTGCTGTGGCGCGCGGAACGGCCTGAGGAACCCAGCTGGCCCTCGCCCTTCGGGCCCGGCCGGCCGGGCTGGCATGTCGAATGTGCCGCAATCGCATTGAGCCGCATCGGCTTCGGTTTCGACGTCCAGGGTGGCGGCAGCGATCTGATCTTCCCGCACCACGAGTTCTCCGCCGCACATGCCGAATGCGCCACCGGAGAACGACGATTCGCCAGGCATTATGTCCACGCCGGGATGATCGGCTGGGACGGGCACAAGATGTCGAAGAGTCGCGGCAATCTGGTCCTGGTATCCCGCTTGCGGGCTGCCGGCACGGATCCGGCAGCCATCCGCCTGGGGCTGCTCGCCGGGCACTACCGCGGTGACCGGTTCTGGAGCGACACGGTGCTCGCCGAGGCGAACGAACGACTGCGGCGGTGGCGTGCGGCGACCAGCCTGGCCGCCGGGCCTGACGTCGGTGACCTGATCGGACGTGTCCGGCGCTACCTCGCGGACGATCTGGACACTCCGAAAGTTCTTGCCGCCATTGACGGCTGGGTAACGGACGCACTGGAATACGGCGGCCGCGACAGTGCGGCCCCTGAGACGGTGGCGACCGCGGCCGATGCGCTGCTGGGAATCCGGTAGCAGAGGAATGGGAGCGTCATGAAGATCTGGATCGGACTCATCGTCGCGGTGCTTGTCGCGGCACTGGCCGGTTGCGGCACCGGGCAGCGGACCACGGAGAATGAAACTGCGTCGGCCTCGCCGCTGCCGTACGGTCCCCTCACCGCGGATCAGACTCGGGCCATCGCCAAACAGGCCTATGTCTACGGCTTCCCGATGGTGGACAGCTACCGGATCCAGTACTCGTATTTCATCGACCCGAGCAGCCCCGAGTACAAGGGTCCATGGAATGAAGTCCACAGCGCAGCAAGGGTTTTCACGCCTGGAGACACCACGATCCAGACGCCGAACTCTGACACCCCGTACTCGATGCTCGGCGCGGATCTGCGGGCCGAGCCGCTGGTGCTGTTCGTGCCGCCGGTCGACGGGGACCGTTACTACTCGCTGCAGTTCATCGACGGCTACACCGCAAATTTCGCCTATGTGGGCAGCCGGACCACCGGCAATGACGGCGGCGTATTCCTGTTGGCTGGTCCGGACTGGACGGGGGAGAAGCCGTCGGGTATCACCGAGGTGATCAAGGCCGACACCGACTTCGTGCTCGTCGCGTACCGGACCCAGCTGTTCGGGCCGGACGATCTGCCGAACGTGGAGAGGATCCAGGCCGGCTATCAGGCCGAGCCTTTGTCGACGTTCGACAAGACCGATGCCCCGCCTGCCGCTCCCGCGATCGACTGGCCGACGCCACTGACGGCGGAGGACCAGAAGACCTCGCTGCGGTTCTTCGATCTGCTTGATCTCCAGTTGAGGTTCGCCCCCACGTTGGAGTCGGAGAGGGAGATACGTGCCGGCTTCAGCTCGATCGGTCTGACCGGTGACGGCACCTTCAATTCCGAGGCCCTCAGCCCGGAGATGCAGGAGGCCTTCAAGGCCGGGATGGCGGATGCCTGGGCGGAGTTCACCGCCTTCAAGAAGGATCAGATCGACACCGGTCGGGTCACCTCGGGCCAGCTTTTCGGGACGAAAGAAGAGCTGGACGGCAACTACTTGTACCGGATGGCCGGAGCGGTGATCGGCATCTATGCGAACTCCAACGCCGAGGCCATGTATCCGGTGCTGTCCACCGACTCCGACGGCGCGCCGCTGACCGGTGCCGACAAGTACACCTTGACGTTCGGTCCCGGTCAGCTTCCGCCGGTCGACGCGTTCTGGTCGGTGACGATGTACAAACTGCCGGACTCACTGCTGGTGGACAATCCGATCGACCGGTATGTCATCAATTCGCCGATGTTGCCGGACCTGGTCACCAACCCCGACGGCAGCCTCACCATCTACGTGCAGAACAGCCCGCCGGAATCCGCCAAGACCTCGAACTGGCTGCCCGCTCCGCCCGGACCATTCACCGTCTTCATGCGGCTGTACTGGCCTCGGGCGGAGGCACTCGACGGGACCTGGCAGCCGCCGAAGCTGGTCAGGGTCAGCTGAACCGGAGCCGCCGTTGATCGGAGCGGCTAGAGCGCGGCAACCCCGTACTGGCTGACCTGCCCGCTGAGATAGCGGAGGTGGTCGGTCGTCGAGCCGAAGCTCTGCTCGATGGCGGTCAGCCGGGCGGCATAGTGCGCGATCGGGTACTCGGCGGTCACCCCGATGCCGCCGTGTAACTGGATGGACTCCTGGGCGATATGGCGGCCGGACCGTCCGATCTGAAGTTTGGACCGGGCCGCGACCATCGGGTCGAACCGGCCGTCGGCGACGCACACGGTGGCGTAGAGGCTCATGCTCCGGGCCAACTCCAGCGAGACGTACATATCGGCTGCGCGCTGGGTGAGGGTTTGGAACGTTTTCAGCGGCACACCGAACTGCTTGCGCGACTTCAGGTAGTCCGTGGTCAGCCGCAGCGACTCATCCATCGCTCCGACTGCTTCGGCGCACAGCGCCGACTGGAAGCGGATCACCGCCGCCTCGATACCGGCGCTCGCATCACCGCCCGCGCCGAGCGGTTGAGCGGGAGCGCTCGTGAGTTCGATGTCGGCGCCGCGCTGGCCGTCAAAGGTCCGGAACGGGTGCCGGGCCGTCGCCTCGCCGTCGACCAGGAAAAGTCCGGCCCCACCGCCCGGCAAGGCGGCGGTGACGACGAGTACGTCGGCGCTGTCGCCGGCCAGTACCGGATGTTTGCGCCCGGTCAGCGTCCAGGAGTCACCCTCCCGGGCGGCGCTGGTGGACAGTTCGGTCACACCGCGGCGTCCCGGTTCGGTGTGGGCGAAGGCCAGCAGTCGCTCGCCGGCGGCGACGTCATCGAGCAGCGCGCGCTGTTCGGCGGAGCCGTGCGCGGCGATCACGGCACCCGGAACCAGTGCGGCGGCCGCGACCGGTTCGGGCGCCAGCCGTCGGCCCATCTCGGTCATCACCACCATCACCTCGGTCGGGCCGGACTCGTCGGGGTCGAAACCCAGGCCGAGAATCCCGATTTCGGCAAGCTGGGACCACACCTCGCGGCTCCAGCCGAGGTCGGACTCGATCGCCTTGTTGCGGCTCTCAGTGTCATAGCTGCGCGTCAACACCTCCCGGGTGGTGTCGGCCAGGAGTTGCTGTTCTTCGGTCAGGTCAAAGTTCATGGCTTCGTCACAGTCCCAGGATCGTCGAGGAGATGATGGTGCGCTGTACCTCGTTGCTGCCGCCGTAGATCGAGGTCTTGCGATAGTTCAGGTATTTCGGTGCCGCGTGCTGCGCCCAGGCGGGGGAGTCGACCGCATCGGGCGCGTCGAACGGCAGGCCGTCCGGGCCGGCCACCTCCACCAGCAACTCGGTGACGGCCTGCTGCAACTGGCTGCCGCGAAGTTTCAGGATCGACGAGGCCGGGTTCGGCTTGCCGGTGCCCTCATCGCCGCTGACCCGGAGCTGGGTGAGCTCGAGAGCCAGTAGCTCGCTTTCGATCTCGGCCACCCGGGCGGCGAACAGCGGATCGTCCAGCAGGGTTCCGCTACCGACCGGGGTCTTGGCCGCGCGGTCCTTGACATCGGCCAGCCATACCTTCGACGTGCCGACCCGAGCGATTCCGGTGCGCTCGTTGGACAGCAGGAACTTGGCGTAGCTCCAGCCGGCGTTCTCCTCCCCGACGAGTTGGTCGACCGGGACCCGGACATCCTCGAAGAACACCTCGTTGACCTCGTAGCTGCCGTCGATGAGCTTGATCGGCCGCAGGGTGATGCCCGGGGTGGACATCTCCAGCAGGATGAATGAGATGCCCGCCTGCTTCTTGGGGGCGTCCGGGTTGGTGCGGGCCAGTACGAAGATCCAGTCGGCGTACTGGCCCAGGGTCGTCCAGGTCTTCTGGCCGTTGATCACATAGTGGTCGCCGTCGCGCACCGCGGTGGTGCGCAGCGAAGCCAGGTCCGAGCCGGCCTCCGGCTCGGAAAAGCCCTGGCACCACCAGATGTCGAGGTTCGCGGTGGCCGGCAGGAAGCGTTCCTTGAGTTCCTGGGACCCGAACTGGGCGATGACCGGTCCCACCATGCCGGCATTGAAGGCCAGCGGTTCCGGCACACTGGCCAGTCGCATCTCGTCGGACCAGATCTGGTGCTGAAGTGGCGTCCAGTCCTTACCGCCCCACTCCACTGGCCAGTTCGGAACCGCCAGCCCGGCCGCATTGAGGATCCGCTGGGTGGTGACCATATCCTCGGGATATCTGAGCTCGTCATTGCGGGCTCGGTCGAGGATCTCCGCGGGAATCTGGGTGGTGAAGAACACCCGCAATTCATCCCGGAAGGCGGCGTCGGCGTCGCTCAGTGCCAGTCTCATACGAGCACGGTAGCGCAGGCCGACCAACCGGTCGGCGGGATGTGCAGGCTAGCGCCCCCGGCGACGCAGATAGCGCTCGAACTCCGCAGCCAGAGTGTCGCCGTCCACCTTTGACAGCGCTTCATTGACGTCGACGTCGGCGTCGCCGCGTGCCTCCAGACTGGCGACGTAGTCGGCGATCTCCTCATCGTCGGCGGTCATCTCGGTGACTGCCTGCTCCCATTCCTCGGCTTGGGTCGGAAGGTCGGCCAACGGGACCTCGATGTCGAGCACATCCTCGACGCGACGCAGTAACGCCACGGTGGCCTTGGGATTGGGGGGCTGGGACACGTAATGCGGGACCGCCGCCCAGAACGTCACCGCCGGGATGCCGGCGGCCACGCAGGCATCCTGGAACACGCCGGCGATACCGGTCGGCCCCTCGTAGCGGGATTCCTGCAGACCGAAGAATCTGGCCGACTCGGGGGAGTAGGCCGCGCCGGATACCGGCACCGGGCGGGTGTGCGGGGTGTCGGCCAGCAGGGCGCCGAGGATCACGACCGTTTCGACATTGAGTTTGTCGGCGATGGACAGCAGTTCCGCGCAGAAACTGCGCCACCGCATATTGGGTTCCACCCCGTGCATCAGCACGATGTCGCGATCGCAGCCGGGCGGTCGGCAGTGTGAGATCTGCATCGACGGCCAGACCAGTTCCCGGGTGACGCCGTCGACCTGCCGGATCACCGGCCGGTTCACCTGGTAGTCGTAGTACGACTCGTCGTCGATCTCGATGATCGGGTGGGCCTCCCAGATTGCATCGAGGTGTTCCAGGGCGTCGCTGGCGGCGTCGCCGGCATCGTTCCAGCCCTCAAAGGCCGCAACGATGATGGCGTTATGGAGATCGGGCAGTTCAGAGCCCACCGCGCCACTGCCGCCGGCGGCGGTGCCATCGGCCCAGTTCCAGGAGGTCACCATTTCAGCCTAAGCCCTGCTCGGCCGCGATGAGCCGGATAGGACCGGCAGGCCGCCGTCGATATCGCTCCGCCGCCCTCGTGACCAGCGAGCGGGTCACGATGCGGTTCACAATGGCGGGGGAGACGTCGACCTTTGGACTGGTAGAAGTGACGGGTAGACTTTGTGCGTCGAGAGGCGTTGCAACGGTTGTCGGGGTGGTCATGGCCCCCTGGTATCCGCCACGCTCGGCGGAGTTAAGGACGCCTTCCGCTGAGGGAGGATTCCGATGAGTGCGCCAGCAGATAACCGCCTTGAGGCAGATATCCGCCCCGACTGCACCGACGAACTGACCGCCACTCTGGGTCGGCGGATCATGGTGATCGACGGCGCAATGGGCACGGCCATCCAGCGGGACCGGCCGGACGAGGCCGGTTATCGCGGCGAACGCTTCATCGAGTGGCCGACGGCTTTGCAGGGCAACAACGACCTGCTCACGCTGACGCAGCCGCAGATCATCGAAGGAATCCACCGCGAGTACCTCGAGGCGGGTGCGGACATCCTCGAGACGAACACGTTCAACTCGAACTCGGTGTCGCTTGCCGATTACGACATGCACGAGTTGGCCTACGAGCTGAACTATGTCGGTGCCGCACTGGCCCGGAAGGTGTGCGACGAGTTCAGTACCCCGGATAGGCCCCGCTATGTCGCGGGCGCCATCGGGCCGACGACGCGGACCGCGTCGATCTCGCCGGACGTCAACGACCCCGGCGCCCGAAACGTCTCCTACGACCAGCTGGTCACCGCATACCTCGAAGCTGCCAACGGTCTGGTCGACGGTGGTTCCGACCTGCTCCTCGTCGAGACGATCTTCGATTCGCTGAACGCCAAAGCGGCGGTGTTCGCCCTCGAGACGCTGTTCGAGGAGCGCGGCCGCCGGTGGCCGGTCATCATCTCGGGCACCATCACTGACGCTTCCGGCCGCACGCTGTCCGGTCAGGTCACCGAAGCCTTCTGGAATTCGATCAGGCACGCGAAGCCGATCGCGGTCGGCCTCAACTGTGCACTGGGCGCGCCGGAGATGCGGCCCTATATCGCCGAGATGTCCCGGATTGCTGACACTTTCGTCTCCTGCTACCCGAATGCCGGCCTGCCCAACGCCTTCGGTGAGTACGACGAATCCCCGGAGCGTCAGGCCGGTTACCTCGCCGAGTTCGCCGAGGCCGGTCTGGTCAACCTGGTCGGTGGTTGCTGCGGAACAGCGCCGCCGCACATCGCCCAGATCGCCAAGGTCGTCGAGGGCATCCCGCCGCGGCAGGTGCCGCAGATCGAGGTGGCCACCAGGCTTGCGGGCTTGGAGCCACTCAACATCACCGCCGATTCGCTGTTCGTGAACATCGGTGAGCGCACCAACATCACCGGCTCCGCCCGGTTCCGCAACCTGATCAAGTCGCAGGACTACGACACCGCGCTGTCGGTGGCCCTGCAGCAGGTCGAGGTCGGTGCGCAGGTGATCGACATCAACATGGACGAGGGCATGATCGACGGCGTCGCCGCGATGGATCGGTTCACCAAGCTGATCGCGGCCGAACCGGATATCAGCCGAGTGCCGGTGATGATCGACTCCTCCAAATGGGAGGTCATCGCGGCGGGCCTGAAGAACGTGCAGGGCAAGCCCATCGTCAACTCGATCTCCCTGAAGGAGGGCGAGGAGAAGTTCGTCCGGGAGGCACGGCTGTGCCGCAAGTTCGGCGCCGCCGTCGTCGTGATGGCCTTCGACGAGCAGGGGCAGGCGGACAACCTGGAGCGACGCAAGGAGATCTGCGGGCGGGCCTACCGGATCCTGACGGAGGACGTCGGCTTCCCGGCCGAGGACATCGTCTTCGACCCAAACTGCTTCGCGCTGGCGACCGGCATCGAGGAGCACGCGACGTACGGGATCGACTTCATCGAGGCCTGCGCCTGGATCAAGGAGAACCTTCCCGGCGTGCACATCTCCGGCGGTATCTCCAACGTGTCGTTCTCGTTCCGCGGCAACAACCCGGTCCGCGAGGCGATCCATGCGGTGTTCTTGTTCCACGCCATCAAGGCCGGCCTGGACATGGGCATCGTCAACGCCGGCGCGCTGGTGCCGTATGACTCGATCGACCCGGAACTGCGGGACCGAATCGAAGACGTCGTCCTGAACCGTCGCGAGGACGCGGCGGAGCGGCTGCTGGAGATCGCCGAGCGGTTCAACAGTTCCGAAAAGGCAGAAGATCCCGTTGCGGCGCAATGGCGCAGCCTTCCGGTCCGGGAGCGGATCACCCATGCCCTGGTCAAGGGTATCGACGCCGACGTCGATGATGACACCGAGGAGTTGCGGGCCGAGATAGCCGCGGCGGGAGGCCGGCCGATCGAGGTGATCGAGGGTCCGCTGATGGACGGAATGAACGTTGTCGGTGACCTTTTCGGTGCCGGCAAGATGTTCCTGCCCCAAGTGGTGAAGTCGGCCCGGGTGATGAAGAAGGCCGTTGCCTATCTGCTGCCCTATATCGAGGCGGAGAAAGAAGAGTCCGGAGCCGCAGCCGCAGGAAAGGACACCAACGGCACGATCATCATGGCCACCGTGAAGGGTGACGTCCATGACATCGGCAAGAACATCGTCGGGGTCGTCCTGCAGTGCAACAACTACGAGGTGATCGACCTCGGGGTGATGGTGCCCGCGAGCAAGATTCTGGACGCGGCCAAAGAGCACAACGCCGACATCATCGGGCTGTCCGGTCTGATCACCCCGTCCCTGGACGAGATGGTCAACGTCGCCGTCGAAATGGAACGCGCGGGCCTGCAGATCCCGCTGCTGATCGGCGGTGCGACCACCTCGCGCGCGCACACCGCGGTGAAGATATCGCCGCGCAGGTCCGGCCCGGTGGTCTGGGTCAAGGACGCGTCTCGTTCGGTGCCGGTTGCTGCCGCACTGCTCGACGACAAGCAGCGACCCGCCCTGTTGGAGGCCACCGAGGCCGACTACGCCTCCCTGCGGGAACGGCACGCCCAGAAGAACGAGCGGCCGGTGTTGACGCTGCAGAAGGCCCGTGCAAACCGGACGCCGATCGAGTGGGACGACTATCGGCCGCCGGTGCCTGCCCAGGGCCTCGGGGTCCGGGAATTCCTTGACTACGAACTCGCCGAACTGCGCGAATACATCGACTGGCAGCCGTTCTTCAACGCCTGGGAGATGAAGGGCCGCTTCCCCGACATCCTCAACAACCCGGTATCGGGCGATACGGCGCGGAAGTTGTACGACGATGCTCAGGCGATGCTCGACACCCTGATCAAGGAGAAGTGGCTGACCGCCAATGGGGTGATCGGGTTCTTCCCGGCGAACGCGGTCGGTGACGATATCGAGGTCTATACCGATGACACCCGAACCCAGGTGCTGACCACATTGCACAACCTGCGCCAGCAGGGCGAGCACCGGGACGGCATCCCGAACCGGAGCCTCGGCGATTACATTGCCCCCAAAGAAACGGGCCTCCGGGACTATATCGGCGCTTTCGCCGTCACCACGGGACTCGGCAGCCACATCAAGATCGACGAGTTCAAGGCGGCCAATGACGATTACAGCGCGATCCTGCTGGAGTCGCTGGCCGACCGGCTGGCAGAGGCGTTCGCCGAACGGATGCACCAACGGGTCCGTCAGGAGTTCTGGGGATTCCAGCCCGACGAGCAGTTGGACAATCAGGCTCTCATCGAGGAGAAGTACGTCGGAATCCGCCCCGCCCCCGGCTACCCGGCCTGCCCGGAGCACACCGAAAAGGTGACGCTGTGGGCGTTGATGGATGTGCAGGAGCGGACCGGTATCGAGTTGACCGAGTCGATGGCGATGTGGCCCGGCGCGGCGGTCAGCGGCTGGTATTTCTCCCACCCGCAGTCGCAGTATTTCGTGGTCGGCCGTCTGGCCCAGGATCAGGTCGCCGATTACGCGCTGCGCAAGGGCTGGACGCTGCAGGAGGCCGAGCGCTGGCTGGGCCCGAACCTCGGCTACAACCCGGAGGACTGAGCTCCCAAGCCGGCGTCGGCATCATCGAGCTGCCCGATACCGGTGGCGCCGACCAGCAGCTCGTATTGTTCTCCGCATGAAAGCCGTGTTGTTCGACATGGACGGCACGCTGGTCGACTCCGAAAAGCTCTGGGACATCGCCATGCGGGAGTTGTACGCCCGGCACGGCGGGGTGCTGACACCTGAGGTGCGAGAGTCCACCGTCGGCGGCTCATCGGAGAGTGTCATCCGGCTCGTCTACGCCGATCTGGGTCTTGAGCCCGATCCGGTCGAGATGGCGGCCACTGCGGACTGGCTGCATGACATCACCGGCGAGCTGTTCGATGCCGGGCTGCCGTGGTGCGACGGCGCTCGCGAACTTCTCGACGACCTCGCCGGGGCCGGCGTCCCGATGGCGCTGGTGACCAATACCCGGCGGGTGCTGACCGAGCGGGCGCTCAACAGCATCGGACGGGACTATTTCGCGGTCAGCGTGTGCGGTGACGAGGTACCGCGTGGCAAGCCGGCCCCAGACCCCTACCGGCAGGCTGCCGAGTTGCTGGGATTGGATCCGGGGCACTGCCTGGCCGTCGAGGACTCGGTCACGGGCGCGGCCTCGGCCGAGGGCGCCGGCTGTCCGGTCCTGGTGGTGCCGAACGATGTGGCGGTGCCGTTCAGTCCACGTCGGCGGCACATTCCGTCACTGGCGGAGGTAGACCTGCGGCGGCTGCACGAAATCTATGCCGAACTGCAGCCAGAACCCGAACCGATGACCTGACCGGGCATTGCACCCGCGGGTGCCGGAGGTTGCCGATACCGCTGTCCGGCGTGGGGTGGGTGTGCCATGGTTGAGCCCGGTACCTCAGACGAACGCAGGTGAAGGGACGCCAGATGGCCGGCCAGGGCCCTACGAGCAACACACCGTCGGTATTCGACGATGAGGATTTCTCCGGTCGAGGGGCGGTCCGGATCGCGTCGGTCGCCGCGTTGGGAGGGCTACTTTTCGGCTATGACAGCGCGGTGATCAACGGTGCGGTGGCGTCGATCCAGAGCCACTTCGACATCAACAACGCCTCGCTGGGCTTCGCGGTCGCCTCGGCGTTGCTGGGGGCCGCCGCCGGCGCTATGACGGCCGGCCGGCTGGCCGATCGGATCGGCCGCATCTCGGTGATGAAGATCGCCGCCGTCTTGTTCTTCATCAGCGCCATCGGAACCGGCCTCGCGACCAATGTGGGGATGATCGTGGTCTTCCGGGTGGTCGGTGGCATCGGAGTCGGCGTGGCGTCGGTGATCGCCCCCGCCTACATCGCCGAGACCTCGCCGGCCCGCATCCGTGGCCGGCTTGGCTCTCTGCAGCAGCTGGCGATCGTCACCGGCATTTTCGTATCGTTGGCCATCGACTACCTGCTGGCGCACCTGGCCGGCGGAGCGAGCAAGGAACTCTGGCTGGGACTTGAGGCCTGGCGCTGGATGTTCCTGATGATGGCGGTACCCGCGGTCATCTACGGCGTGCTGACCTACACCATCCCGGAATCGCCGCGGTATCTGGTTGCCCGCCACCGGATTCCGGAAGCACGCAAGGTGCTGGGCATGCTGCTGGGGGAGAAGAATCTCGAGATCACCATCGACCGGATCCAGAGCACCCTGGCCGGTGAGCAGAAGCCGTCCTGGCGCGATCTGCGCAAACCGACCGGCGGGATCCACGGCATCGTGTGGGTGGGTCTGGGCCTGTCGATCTTCCAGCAGTTCGTCGGGATCAACGTGATCTTCTACTACTCAAACGTGTTGTGGGAGGCGGTCGGGTTCGATGAGAGCCAATCCTTCCTGATCACCGTGATCACCTCTGTCGTCAACATCGCGACGACCTTGATCGCCATCGCGTTGATCGACAAGATCGGCCGCAAACCGCTGCTGCTGATCGGATCGTCCGGGATGGCAGTCACCCTGGCGACGATGGCGTTCATCTTCGGAACGGCTCCGCAGATAGACGGCGCCCCGCAACTCAGCGGTGCCCAGGGGCCGATCGCGCTTGTCGCCGCGAACCTGTTTGTGGTGGCCTTCGGCATGTCCTGGGGCCCGGTGGTGTGGGTGCTGCTCGGTGAGATGTTCCCGAACCGTATCCGTGCCGCCGCGTTGGGTCTGGCGGCCGCCGGCCAGTGGGCGGCCAACTGGCTCATCACCGTGAGCTTCCCGGAATTGCGCAACCATCTGGGCCTGGCCTACGGGTTCTACGCGCTGTGCGCCATCCTGTCGTTCATGTTCGTCTGGACATGGGTCCGGGAGACCAAGGGTGTGGCCTTGGAGGATATGCACGCCGATCAAATGGCGTAGCCCCCGGCGGGCATGTTTGGCCCGGAGTCCGATCGGGAAGACCTAGGCGGCACGGTCTGATGTTGACGATTCGCCGGGAGATGCGTGATGACGGACACCCTGTGGGCGCCGGTGCGGCGTCGCGGACGCCCGCCGGCCAGCGCTGCCGCCGTCACCCGGGAGCGGATTCTGCGGACCGCCCGGGAGGTCTTCGCCGAATCCGGCTACGAGGCCGCCACCTTCCAGACCATCGCGGCGCAGATCGGTCTGACCAGGCCCGCGATCAACAACTACTTCAGCAGCAAGTCGGCGCTCTACGAGGAGGTCGCGGACCGGGTGGGTGATGTGCTGCTCGACGCCGTTCGCGTCGCCTCTCAGGAGCCCAGCCTTGCCGGGCAGATCGTGACGTTCACCCGGATGGCGATGCACGGTGAGGACGCCGATCCGTCGATCGCGGGGTTCCTGGTCCAGTCGGTGACGAACGTCGGCCACATCCCGGCCGGCGGCCGCCGGGCTGCCGGGGTGATCGAGCGTTTCGTCCGTACCGCTGTGCGTTCGGCGATCCAGCGCGGGGAGACCACCGCCGACCCGGACGGATTGACGGACCTGCTGATGGGGTTGGTCTGGGGAACGGCCTTCCAACTCAGCCGCGGCGACGCTGCGCGCGCGGAGCGAATGCTCGTCCAGCTGTGCGGGGTCCTGGACCACGGACTGGCGCACTAGCCCACCCCGGTCGAAACCGCCGTGACGACGGTGCGGCCGACATGGAACAATCCCTGGCCGTGAAGACCTTTGAGGATCTGTTCGCCGAATTGGGCGAGCGGGCCCGCACCCGCCCGGCCGGCAGCGCCACGGTGGCCGCGCTGGATGCCGGGGTACACGGGCTCGGCAAGAAGATCCTCGAGGAGGCCGGCGAGGTGTGGCTGGCCGCCGAGCACGAGTCCGACGAGGCCCTCGCCGGAGAGATCAGCCAGCTGCTGTATTGGACTCAGGTCTTGATGATCGCCCGCGGCCTGGACCTCGACGACGTCTACCGGAAGCTGTAGGGCCGCCATGCTGCGTGTTGCTGTACCCAACAAGGGCGCGCTCTCGGAATCGGCGGCCGAGATTCTGTCCGAAGCCGGCTACCGGCGGCGCACCGACCCCAAGGATCTCACCGTCATCGACCGGTCCAACGGTGTCGAGTTCTTCTTCCTGCGGCCCAAGGACATCGCCATCTACGTTGGTTCGGGGGATCTCGATTTCGGGATCACCGGACGGGATCTGGCTGCCGAGTCCGGCGCCCCGGTGCGCGAGCGCCTGGCTCTGGGATTCGGGTCTTCCAGCTTCCGCTACGCCGCCCCGGCGGATCGGTCCTGGACGGTGGCCGATCTGGCCGGCCGGCGGATCGCCACGGCATATCCGAATCTGGTGCGCAAGGACCTTGCGTCCAGGGGAATCGACGCGACCGTGATCCGTCTCGACGGGGCGGTGGAGATATCGGTCCAACTCGGCGTCGCCGACGCCATCGCCGACGTCGTCGGCTCCGGCCGCACTCTGAGCCTGCACGATCTGGCCGCCTTCGGTGAGCCGCTGTGCGACTCCGAGGCGGTGCTGATCGAACGTGACGGGGGTGCCGGCCGCGATGATCGACCTGACGACGGGGCCGCGCGGGACCAGCTGGCCGGACGGGTCCAGGGTGTGGTGTTCGGGCAGCAGTACCTGATGCTGGATTACGACTGCCCTCGTGCGGTGCTGGACCATGCCACCGCGATCACCCCGGGTCTGGAATCCCCCACCATCGCTCCACTGGCCGATCCGGACTGGGTCGCGGTGCGCGCGCTGGTGCCGCGCCGTGAGGTCAATGCCATCATGGATCAGATCGCCGCGATCGGCGCCAAGGCGATTCTGGCCTCCGACATTCGGTTCTGTCGGTTCTGACCGTGCTAGCGTGCCCGGCATGACGCATGCGCTCGTCTTGCTATTGGCCCTGCTGATCGGCGTTGTCGCCGGTATGCGCACGTTCACCGCACCGGCTGTCATAGCCTGGGCCGCGCTGCTGCAGTGGATCAACGTGGATGGCACCTGGGCGTCGTGGATGGGCCACTGGATCACCGTGGCGATCCTGACCGTGCTGGCGGTGGCCGAACTGATCAGCGATCAGATGCCCGCGATGCCGAGCCGCAAGACTGCGCCCCAGTTCCTGGCCCGGCTGGTCACCGGCGCATTCTCCGGCGCGGTGCTCGGGACGGCGTGGGGATACCGCTGGGGCAGCCTGGGCGCCGGCATGATCGGCGCGGTGATCGGCACGATCGGCGGGTACGAAGCCCGCACCCGCCTGGTCGCGGCCAACGGGGGGCGGGACCGGCCGATTGCGGTGGCCGAGGATGTATTCGCCGCTGCGGCCGGGGTGGCGGTCGCCTACGCGACCAGCGTGGTCTGATTTGCCCGATTCGCCACCGCCGACCGCGGCGACCCGCTGATAATCGTCGGATGATACCGGACTGGACAACGGCCTTGCGGCGGATGGGCACCGCGATCGCATGCGTTGCGATCGGTGCGGCGGCAACCCTGCCGGCCACCTCCCACGCCGACGACGGGGTGCCCTCACTGCCGGTGTTCGTTCCATACCCGTCTGGCTGGGCACCGAACTACACGGTCTTCCCGTACAACCTCTGGCAAACCAGGGTGACCCCCGAGCAGATCATCGCCCAACGTGACGCGTGCCAGTGGTTCAACGCCCAGTACGACACCCTGAGCACACAGGCTTTCGGCTTCCAGCGCTATCTCGGTGACCAGGGTGACGTCTGGGATTCGCCTGGGGTTCAGGCTGCGGCCGGTGTCGTCCGAGCCAATCTCGACCAGTCCGCCGCGTTCCTGGATCCGCGGGTGCACACGCTCTACATCGTCAATTACCCCGACCGGAGCGAGTATTCACCGCTTTACAACGGCGACTCGTTCTATCACCTGTGGTTTCAGCTGACCCAGATCAGCGACAAGATGGCCCGGCAGGTGCCCTCCGGGCAGATCAACGCCAACACTGCGACGATGAACGTGTATGGGACGGTGATCCGGGATTCCGGGGTCTGCAACGGAGCGTGATCCCGGGCGGCACCGAACGACCGCTTGAGGAACACTGATGGATCGGACCCCTCGGATCCGGCGCTATCGGATCCGGCGCCTGCTTGCGATGTCGGTCGTGCTGCTCTCGGCGCTCGTTGCGGTGTGGCAGCTCGCCGCCCCCGGCCCGTCGGCGGCCGACCCGCCGGAGCGGGTGGTGCTCTACTTCTTCTGGGCCCAGGGCTGCCCGCACTGCGCGGCGGCCAAGCCGACGCTTGCCGAGCTTGAGCGACGCCATCCGCAATTGGAGGTCCGCGCCTTCGAGGTGTCGGCCAGTGCGGAGAA